>JASEIE010000062.1 GCA_030024065.1 Thermodesulfobacteriota bacterium | reverse complement strand
CGGCTGCAGCGGGGTTACATTTCAGATTAATTCCGGCGGGGTTTAATGCCCCGCTCGGTTTCGAGTCGCAACGACTGGAATTTCTAACGGGGTTTACGGGGGATAATAATCTTTTACCCCCCTATCTTATCGGTAAGGAGAATGGCCTCCGCAATCTCCCGCATGGTCTTGCGGCTGTCCATGCTTGCTTTACGAATCCGTTTAAATGCCTCATCTTCGCTCAACCCCTGTCTCTTCATCAACACCCCTTTAGCCCTCTCCACCAGTTTTCGGATCTCCAGTTCTTCCTGGATCACTTTGGTCTTTACCATCAGCTCGGTGCTCTCAATGCAGATTGCAGCCTGACTGGCAACGGCGGCGAGCATGTCCTGCTCCGTTTCAGTAAATTGATGAGGATAGGAGGTATAGCAGTTGATCACCCCGATGACTTTGTCCTTAATGGCCAAGGGAACGCTGAGCATGGAGACCAGGCTTTCTTTTCTGGCCAGCTCTTTCTCCTTGTAGCGGGGCTCCTTCAGGACATCGAGAATGGCCAGAGGTTTTTTCGTCTGGGCCACATGACCCACCACTCCCTCCCCCAGTTTTAGAATCCTCTCCTTTAGGTATTCCTCGCTCATGGTTTGGGTGGCCCGAATTTTGAGAACCTTCTCCTTCTCGTCCAGAAGCCAGAGGGAACAGATCTTCGAGTCCATCACATTGGCCGTTACTGTCACGATCAATTTGAGGATGTCATCCAGATACCGATCCGAAGAGATGGCCTTGCTGATTTCTGTCAGGGCTTTGATCTGTTGCTTATAAGATGTTTTTTTATATATCAATGAAGGCTCCTTTTTTATTCAGTTGGACTTAATTTACAAAAAAATCGAATGATTGTCAATAAAATAGGTTCTCCAGGGGTAATCCCTCAGTTATGGGGCGACCGACTGTTACCGTAACCTGTAACTCAGCCCTTCAGGGCTGATGAATCAGGGCTAAAGCCCTGAGTTACATATTTGCCGAAAGGATTTAGCATTCGAAACTGAGGGATTACCTCCAGGGTTTGGAGTGGGTAGAGGGGTTCTCTCAGAAATAACTAAATTCCGTTCACCCTGAGCCTGTCGAAGGGTGCCGTTCATGGTTCGACAAGCCTGTCCTGAGCGAGCCGTTCATCCTTCGAGAGCCTCAGGACGAACGGCGAGTCGAAGGGCTCACCACGAACGGTCGTTGCCATATGCACTTGTTAAAGTTATTTGTGCGCAGGCCCTTAGCAGAGACCTCTGAATCAGAGATTTTTGGACTTTTTCAGAAATCTCGAACTTTGTCGGGGTTGACCAGAAGAGGGGATTATGCTAAATCTTAGATATATTTTTAATCTATTAAGTTAAAGGAGGAAGAAAGCATGGCTAAGTTAGGTAAAAAAGATGTCCTTCGTATTTCAAAAGAGAAGGATGTAAAATTTGTAAGACTCTGGTTTACGGATATTCTCGGCTTCTTGAAGAGCTTTGCCATCACCATCCGGGAGCTGGAAAGGGCGCTGGAAGAGGGAATGGGCTTTGACGGCTCCTCTGTCGCCGGATTCGCCCGCATTGATGAGAGTGACATGGTGGCCATGCCGGACCCCTCCACCTTTAAAATCTTTCCGTGGAAATCAAATGATCATGCAGTGGCTGTCATGTTTTGCGATATTTTAGAGCCCGGGGGAAGGGCCTACCATGGCGACCCACGCTGGGTTTTGAAGAAGAACCTGGAAAGGGCCGCTAAAATGGGATACCTCTTCAACGTCGGGCCTGAGCTGGAATTTTTTTATTTTCAGAGGTCAACGGGCAAGCCGGAGCTTCTTGATTCCGGGGGGTACTTCGATCTAACCCCTCTTGACGCGGCAAGCGACCTCCGGAAGCAGACGGTGATGGCCCTGGAGGAGATGGAAATTCAAGTGGAATACAGCCATCATGAGGCCGCGCCAAGCCAGCATGAAATCGATCTCAAATATAACGAAGCCCTGAAGATGGCCGACAGCACGATGACCTACCGTTTGATCGTCAAGGAGGTTGCCCTGAAAAATAATGTTTACGCCAGTTTCATGCCCAAGCCTATTTTTGGTATCAACGGAAGCGGGATGCACACCCATCAATCCCTTTTCAAAGGAGACAAAAACGCCTTTTTTGATCCTAAAGATAAGTACCATCTTTCCGAAATGGCCAAGCACTATATCGCCGGTCTGATGAAACATGCGAGAGAAATCACCCTGGTCACCAACCAATGGGTCAATTCCTATAAGCGAATTGTGCCAGGTTATGAAGCGCCGGTCTATATCTCCTGGGCCCAGAGAAACCGGTCAGACCTCATTCGAATCCCCATGTATAAACCGGGCAAGGAGCTGGCCACACGGGTCGAGTATCGATCTCCTGACCCGGCCTGCAACCCCTATTTTGCCTTTGCCGTCATGCTGGCGGCGGGTCTGGAGGGGATCGAGAAAAAGTACCCATTGAGGGATCCGGTGGAACGAAATGTCTATGAGATGCCTGAAAAAGAGAGAAAGAAGTACAAGATTGAGTCCCTTCCGGAAGACCTCTATGAAGCCATCCAGATTACTGAGAAGAGTGAGATGGTGAGACGGGCGCTGGGAGACGATGTCTTCTATAAATTTATTGAAAATAAAAAAATCGAGTGGGAGCGCTTCCGGGCCCGGGTAACCGATTACGAACTGGAACAGTATTTTGCGATTTTGTAATCCCCTTCATCCCCTTTTAGAAAAGGGGGAAATTAATTCCCCTCTCTTTTGAGACTGTGTCGTAATTAGCCGTTCCCCCTTCGACAGGCTCAGGGCGAACGGCTAAACAATTGATTTTAATGTGGCGTGGTCCGTTCGTGGTGAGCCCTTCGACTCACCGTTCGTCCTGAGGCTCTCGAAGGATGAACGGTTTACTCAGGACATGCTTGTCGAACCATGAACGGACTTGTAACACAGTCTCTTTCTAAAGGGAGACGGGGAGGGATTATAAAAGGAGGAGAAAATGGATCCGATTAAACAGTGGTGGGTTGAAGAAAAGGCGAAGAAGGCTATCGAAAAACTGGAAGCCCATGATTTTAAGGCGGTCTTTGTGAAGAATAAGGAAGAGGCGGTCGAAGAGATTTTGAAGTATATCACGCCAAAGACAAAGGTGGGGGTTGGAGGGTCTGTCACCATAAGAGAGATAGGAGTCTTAGAAAAGCTGGAAGCCCAGGGAAACCTCATTTTTAACCATTGGAAGCCTGGATTTTCAGAGGAGAAAAAACTTGAGATTCGAAAGTCACAGATGACCTCTGACCTCTTCCTTGGCAGCGTCAATGCCATCACCCTGAATGGAGAACTGGTCAATATCGACGCAACCGGAAACCGGACCAATGGCACCGTTTTCGGTCCCGGAAAGGTCATTCTTGTCGCTGGTTACAATAAGATTGTCGAAAATATTGAGGAGGGGATCAATAGAACAAAAAACGTCGCCGCACCTCTTAATGCGAGACGTCTCAATATCGATGTTCCCTGCGCTAGATTGGGGAAATGCGTAGATTGCAGCTCCCCTAACCGAATCTGCCGGGTGGTCGTGATCCATGAGCGGAAGCCGGTGTTAACGGATATGCTTATCATTTTGGTAGAAGAGGAACTTGGATATTGAAAAAATGCGAATTTCGAAAAGTCGGTTTTGGGATTTAGCCCCGCATTCTGAAATTGAAACGAAGCGGACGAATTATCGCCAAGGTCAGGAAGAGTGGTGAATCTTCTTTAGAACTTCAATGTATTTTTGAGATAGAAACAAGGCAAGCGTTTTTTTATCCCAACCTTTTTTTAGTCCTTCAATGATTACCTCTGCACCGATCTTTGCTTCTTCATGGGGACCTGGGAGAGCAATGATGAAAGAGGGCTTAAGGTAAGCCACTCCGATTTTAACTCCATCTTTTTCGTGACGGCCAGTCCCCTTCTCATAACGGATAATGTACGGTGTGGAAGCCTCTGGGTCCAGTTTCAAAAGAGCTTCAACCATCCGGTCTTTGTCTTCAGCCCCAACGCCACCGGTCGTGATGATCAATCCAAACCCGTCATCGATGGCCCTGCTTAAGGCAGAAACGATATGTTCCAAATTGTCCTTCAGGATCTCACCTATGGTTACCGTAAATCCTTCCTGGGTTAGCTTTTTCTTGATGTAGGGGCTATTGGTGTCTTGAATAAGCCACTTCTCGATTTCAAACCCAGAAGGAAAGACGATCGCCCTCTTCTGTATCCGGTCTGAAATCTGGCGCCTCATTCGCCTCATCTTTTTTAAAAGATTTTGGGCGACTTTCTGGTCTTCAATATCAACCAACCCGAGTATGCCTTCGGAGTGAAGTGTCGTCTCGGGTGTGATGGAAACACCTGGAACCGTTGCCAGAGCTTTAAGAAGGGCCTCTTTCTTCCCAATGATATCTTCCGCATGGACGGCTTTTTTCATAATATCAAGGGTTACAAGATCCTCTCTTACATCGACTACCATTACTTCGCTCTTCTTGAGTCTTAACACCTCGGCAACTTTTTCTGCGATAAGATCCAGGTTCACCTTGGTGATCTTAATGGGCTTGATCCAGATTTCTGTTTTTTCAAAAAGTTCAAGTTCCACGGACTTCCCTTTCACACTCACCCCTCAACATCCATCCTCATGTCCAGAAGGGGGGCATCCACAATAGCCTTTCCGATATCGATGATCTCCACAGGCATCTTCCTGAGGCTTTTCAACTCCTCTATACAAATGTCCCCGGCAAAGGCAAGCCTGACCTTTCGCCTAAGCCCCTGTTCTTTGAGAGCCAAATTAACCCTCTCGATGTCGGCCTTTTCTCCTGTATCGATCATGATAATGTCAGTCCTCCACTTTGCTGCCAAGGTTGCTTCCTGGAGAAGCTTTCTTCCTTTACTCTTTAATTGGACCACTATGATGGAGGGTTTAAAATCCTTGACAGCAAACAGGGCCTTTTGAACGCCTCCCAGTATCTTCAAATAATTCTTGTCCAGATAGATAAAGGGTTTTTCTGAAATGCGGTATGGAATCCCTCCATCGACAATGGCCTGCCTGACCAACTCTTTTAGAGGCAGGGGCATCTTTTTCCAGGCACCTGAAACCACCTGGAGATCCTTACCCACAGTTGTTTTGGCCCTCCAGGCAGCGGTGGCAATGCCAGAGGCTTTTGAAATCCACCCGATGAGTTCCTCTTCACCCAGGGCCAACTGTTTTGCGTTACCCTCAATGGTGGCAACAACGTCTCCTCGTCTAATCCTCGTTCCGCTCTTCCTGCACCTTTTTAAACCGATTCCGAGCCTCTCACAAGCCTTTCTCAGCCATTGGGTTCCGGAGAGGATACCCTCCCCCTGAACAGAGATACGGGCCAGATATTTTCTGCCCTTGAGGCGATAAAAAATAAGATCTCGAATGTCCTGTTCCGTCATACCAGCTTCATTTTATCACAGGGTTCCTTTATTTGCTAACAGATTGGAGAAAGGGGGGCATAGGGTTGGAGTGTTCTCATTTCTGTGCAAAGAGGGCTCCATCATTGTTGGGGATTGCATTCGGGACTATTTTGTACAGAAGCAAAATTACCCTGATAGGCGAGTCAGATATTCCCAATCTTTTCTAACCTTTTCTTCAGCTCGAAGGAGTTCTTCTTCCTTCAGGTTACGAAAACGACCCTGGTGGGAGAAGTATTCTTTCAGAGGTTTCTGTGGACGCCTCTGGCTTAAGATGTATTTCTCCCCATTTTCTATCTCATAAAGAGGGAAAATCCCTGTTTCCGTTGCCAATTTAGCGATTCGAATGGTCATCTCCGACGAGTAACGCCATCCGGTCGGGCAAGGAGAAAAGATGAGAATGAATTTTGTGCCAACGATTTCCTTCGCCCTTTTAACCTTCTTTATCAAATCGGGCGGATATCCCACGGAGGCGGTGGCAATGTAAGGAATCTTATGGGCCGCCATGATTCGAACGATATCCTTTTTCGGCGTATCCTTGAGGTAAGGGGAAGGCGTCGTCGTGGTCCATGCCCCTTCCGGAGTGGCGGAACTCCTCTGAATCCCTGTGTTCATGTAGGCTTCATTGTCATAGCAAACATAGATAATATTGTCATTCCTTTCCGCAGCAGCTGACAAGGCCTGTAAACCGATATCGTAGGTTCCTCCGTCACCCGCCCATCCCAAAACATGGATATCGCGTTTTCCCATGACATCAAGGGCAGCCCGAATGCCAGAGGCAGAGATGGCAGTCGTTTCAAAAGGGATTCGAAGAACCGGGATCTTGAGCGATGAGAAAGGGAAGGGCGCTGAAATGGTTCCGGCACAAGAAGGTGGAATAACAATCATGGTTCTCGGGCCTAAACCTTTCAACACATACTTCAGGGCCAATACAGCGCCGCAACCCGGACATGCGGTGTGCCCAGAGTAAAGGAGTTCATCCTCCGGTATCGGGAATTTCATTTTAGTAGCCCTATCCATGTGACTCCTCCTGGCTCTGGATTTTGATAGGTTTGATCGATAACCCTTCCAATGTCTTCATCCGTAACATCCTTTCCGCCCAACCCTGCAATGAATTCATAAACAGGCAACCCCCCCCTTCTCCCTTGAAGGATCGATTTAATCTCCTGCGCAAAGATACCTCCACATCCGGGAGAGAAATCTCGATCAATCACGGCTACCTTCTTTGTCTTTCCAAGTGCGAGACAGATCTGTTCTCCAGGAAAGGGCCGGAATAACCTGATCCTTAAAACCCCAACCTTCAATCCACGCTCCCTGTATTGATCGGCTGCCACGCAGCATGTGCCTGCAATGGTTCCTGCCGTCACCAGGATGAGTTCCGCATCTTCGCAAAGATAGGATTGAATCAATCCATAACTTCGTCCAAACACTTCTTGAAACTGGACGTCACATTCCTGGCAGATGATCTTGGCCCGTTCCATCCCCTCGTGCATTTTGTACCGAAAGTTGATGTAGAAGTCCGTCGTCCCTCCGAATAAACACGGGTTTTCAACATTGAGACAGTCCCGAGGAGCAGGGGGAGAGAGGAAACGATCGATCTCGCTCTGCTCTGGAATATCGACAATCTCATAGGTGTGTGAAAGAATGAAGCCTTCCAGATTGACCATCACCGGGAGCAGGACCTGTTCCGATATCCGATAGGCATGGATGATCGTATCAAAAACCTCCTGACCGCTTTCACAGTAAAACTGGAGCCAGCCCGTGTCTCTCTGGGAGAGGCTGTCTGAGAGGTCGGCCTTGAGGTTAAAGGGGCTTGCCAAAGCCCTGTTCACATTCGCCATCACAATGGGAAGCCTCAGTCCGGAGGCATAATGAAGCAGCTCATGCATCAAGGCCAATCCCTGGGAACTTGTGGCGGTAAACGTCCTGGCACCTGTCACAGAAGCGGAGATACAAGCCGCCATGGCCGAATGCTCGGACTCCACATTAATGAACTTCGCTTGGAGATCTCCATTGGAACAGAAATTGGCGATCATTTCCACGATCGACGACTGAGGCGTGATGGGGTAGGCTGCAACGACTTGAGCCTTTGCAGCCAAGACAGCATGAGAAACGGATTGATTTGCAGAGATAACTTTTTTCATCGTTTTTCCTTTACAAGTAAAATGGCTCCTTTGGGGCATTCCTTGGCGCAGATGCCACAACCCTTACAGTAGGTATAGGAGATTTGAAATGAGTCTTTTTCTGGAAGGATCGCATTATCAGGGCAATACATCCAGCAGAGACCGCACTGGTTACATTTTTCCGAATCGAGCAGTGGCCGTTGTGATCGCCACTCTCCTGTTTCGTTTCCCTCTGTGGTTAAAAAAGAGATAGCCGTAATGGGCATTTCCTCGAGAGACTTTAGGCTGTATCGTTTCTTCATTCTTTCTGGACCTCCTTAATAGAGACCTCTCAAAAAACCACCAAATCGTAAGCCTCTCGGGCCGCATTGGCGTTATTTTCTGGTTTTGAAGGCGCATTCTCCCGGACGGCATGGAGGACCGACTCGATCTTCACGGTCTGGGTTACCTTCGAGAAGGCACCCAGGATCGTTGTGTTGACGATCGGCACTGCGGAGCTTCCCAAGCCGTACTTCAGGGATATGGAATTGGCATCAAGGGTCGCCACACGGTAGGGACCCAGATCGGCGTATTCCTCGGGCTTCTTGTCACTGTTGATGATGATCCAATGGCCCTCCTTCAGCCCTGAGGTAATATCCTTTCTTTGGGTCAGGCTCGAATCAAGGATGATGACACAGTCTGGCTTGTAGATGCCAAAACGCTCTCTGATCTCCTGATCGCTGATTCGGGTAAAGGCAACAACAGGGGCTCCTCTCCTTTCGGCCCCAAAAGATGGGAAGGCTTGAACGCACTTTCCCTCCTTAAAGAAGGCCGAGGCCAAGACAATGGAGGCCACCACAGCCCCTTGGCCCCCTCTTCCGTGAAATCGGATCTCAAACATCCTTCTTTGCTCCCTTCTTTTCTAATTTCAGGTTTCGCTGCCGGCACCATTTTGGAAGAAGTTGGGTTTCCACTCTCTCCTCAATGCCCGGAGCCTTCGATCTGAGCAGGTCGGCCAGAGGCTCCGTCAGATTAAAGCCGCCCACCGCGCCATCAAAGGCGATGACATTTGATGTGCCGCTCGTCTTTGCTACAAACCGGATCGCCTCCTCAAGGCCGTCCGCCATCACAGCATAGCGCATATACTGAGGATTCTGCGGGCATGAGTTGATGAGATCGGCCAAGGCCCGGCTGACTACGACCGTCGGTACGTGCTGGGCAAAGAAGGTGCTCGGATATCCGATGAAGCAGTAGTTGTTGACGATCGATTTGATAGCAGGGTTTAAAGGAGGAATCTCCTTTAATAGAGGGAGACCCTGCTCGTCAAAATACATTTCCGTGTAACGGGAGAAGGGAGGCCATCCGTGATCGAGGTCGAATTCATCCACGGAAAGCCCGGCGAAATTGTCAAAAACGATCCCCCCTGCCTTCATGTATCCGATGGGATAAGGACCATCGAGCAGTACGATACATTGGTCGATCTCTTTCAACAAAGTCAGCAGTTTTCCGTACCAAGACAGTGCGTCGATCGTGATGTGATCGTTCTGCTTGAACAGGTCGTTATCGGCGCTGATCCCGCTAATGCCATTGGGTGAGGTCGTCAGGATGATGGAAAAGACAAATTTACTCTGGACGAAATCGGAATTGAAGACTGCACGTGGAATAATGTTGGATGACCTTGGGCCGAAGTTCTGATGGTAGGTGGAACGTGTTTCAATCCTGGCGTATGACATGGCAAAGGGCTTGAGGATCCGATCAATCAACCGGTGGTTGTGGAGCTCCCTCAGGTCGCTATTGTGGGCGTGAACAATCCATTTCGCATCGTAAGCTCTCTTCAGACCATACAGTGTCCCGAACTCCGTCTCGATGGGAATGCCTTCATCGACGGGCGCCATGCCTTTCGCCTTCCCTTTGAAATACTGGTCCAAACTGAAACGCTTGATGTGCTCCTCTGTCTCCCTAAATCTCAGCCCCACGCCAGCCCGGAGACGGATATCCTCTGTCTCAGTCCGCGCCTCGATCACATCCCGCGTCACCTTGAGCACCTCCGCGTAGGGGTCTCCTCCCAGAAGGGTGAAACCATGATGTGAGGCAAGGATGTTGACGGAATCTCGCTTCTTAATCTTCGTCAAGTCGACCCCGGAAAGTGATTCCCGGGTTGCCCTTCGGATCGCCTCGATTCCTTGATCGCTGGGGAAAATGGGGTCCGGAATACTGGGAAGCAGATCCCGGAAGGAGACGGAGGTCATCCCCGGAAGATCCGCCCCTCTCATTTTCAGCAGCCCCGGCTCAATGGTGTATTGGGAACGGACCGGATCGGCAGGTTTCAGTGTCTTTTGTCCCATCTTGTCTCCTGTCTCACTTGTTCTCGAAGACCTTTTCGATCAGTTCGATGTCTTCATCAAAATGATAACCCCGCTCCTCATGCTTCTTTTTGGCGCGGGCATCAAGATCCCATACGGTGAATGTCTTTCCATAGCATTGGTGAGTTACCCCGGTCTCAACCACCTGTCCGGAGGACTCTAAAAGCTTGACGATGGACTGGATGCAAAGGACCGTGCATCCGGTTCGTGCCCCTGTCAGTCGGGATATGGCTTCAGGGGTATTTGCCCCTTTGAGGATTGCGGCAGCGATTTCCCCAGCTGTTGTATTCGTACAGTAACAAACGATTTGTTGAGGGTGAATCTTCGCCTTCTTGCAGATCCTCAGGATCTCATCCGGATCGAACTGGCCAATGTCGACCCGTACGGTAAATGGTTGCTGCAGAGGCTCAATGGTAATCGCCGAGGCCGGGCACCTATCCGCACAGGTTACACATCCCCTGCAGTCCTCCAGCCTGTAGGTCGGAGGCGCGGCACATCCGAAGCACCTCTGAGCCTCTTTGAGGGCCTGGTCTTCAGGATAGCCCAGACAGACCTCATCAAAAGACCGGACCGCCTGTGTCGGGTCAAGATGGCCGGAGACGGTCTTCAGAGCAGGGTAGAAATAGTCCGGATTTAACTCCTCGAAGCTCACCACCTCGGGCTTGAAACCGTTTCCATCCCCGGCCTGCTTCTCGAGGAATCGATGGATGGCTATGGCCCCTCTCTTCCCCGAGGCAATGGCCTCAGAGACCGTCCCTGCCCCTGTAGTAACATCCCCTCCTGCGAAGACCTTCTTGCGGAGAGTTGCGCCATTGGAATCGACGACCAGTCTGCCCTCCTTGATCCTGAGAGAAGAGGTGAGACCGGAGAAATCGGGCGATTCCCCCGCGGCCACAATGATCTCATCGACCTCCAGGGAAAACTGTGATCCTTCAACCGGAACAGGAACTCTCCTCCCGTCCTTCCCAACATCTCCCGGGCGGGTCTTGAGACATTCGATCTGCCGAACGCGGCCTTCCTTAGCCATGATGCGGCTCGGCATCACAAAGGGAAGGATCTCGATGCCCTCCCGCTCCAGCTCATGCCGCTCATTGGACAGGGCAGGCATATCATCGATCGATCTCCGGTATAAGATCACAGGCAAGGATCCCAGACGCAAAGCACAGCGGGCCGCATCGACGGCTGTATTACCCCCTCCGATCACAGCGACCCTTGTCCCCAGTGACACCTTCATGCCTCTGTTCACCCTTTTTAAAAAGTCCAGAGCGGACCAAACCACAGGAGCCTTCTCGCCTGCGACCATGAGAAGACGGCCCTTCTGGGAGCCTATGGAAATAAACAAGGCGTCAAAATCCTTTAGATCGCTGAAGCTCAGATTCTTTCCCAATCTCTGGTTGACCTGGATATCGACATTGAGCGAAGAGATATTCCTGATTTCCCAGTCCAGTATCCTCTTGGGAAGCCTGTACTCTGGAATGCCGAAACAGAGCATCCCGCCTGGCTGCTTCTCTTTCTCAAAAAGAGTGACCCTGTAGCCCAATCGGGCCAGATGGTAGGCACAGGAGAGGCCAGCCGGCCCCGAGCCGATGATGGCAACGGCCTCTTTCCGTAAGACCTTTGGCTTTGTTGGTTCATAGCCCTTATTCATGGCATAGTCGGCGACAAAACGTTCCAGGGCCTGAATCGAAACTTCTTCGTCAAATATCACCCGGTTGCAGGATTGCTCGCAGGGGTGATGGCAAACCCGCCCCGTAGTCCCCGGAAGCGGATTTGTCTCAAAAAGCAAGGCGTAAGCCTCAAGGTATCTCTGCTGCCCGACCAGCGAAACGAATCCCTCAATGTCATTTCCAATTGGACATTGAGCAGTACAGGGAGCAATCTTCTTCTTGTCCAAAGGCCGATTTATGGATGGAGTGTAAGCCTTCGTTGGACAAACATGGGTGCATGTTTTGCAACCTATACATTTCTCCAGAAAGAACCGTGAATTCAAAAGGACAGATTTCATCGTAAGGCCACCTTATCTTCCGCTGTGATTGACCATTCTTTATAAAACAATTCTCCGGCTTTTAGATCAAACATCCCTTTGGCTCCCTCAAAATACCTTAAAAATCTTCTTGCCGTTCAGCCCTTTATCCCCCCTTGACTGTCATCGGTCAAGCGGAAAGGAGGGAAAAGGGTGGTCCTTTTTTCAAATCCCTGCAGAACGCCTGCCTCGGCTGTCGCGATTTCAGTCCGGGCACGCTTATCTCTGATATTTTCCGAAAATTCCGGCATATTGAGAATCTGGTGCATGGTTACAATCATTTCTCGTCTTCATCCATTCCAGCTCCCCTCTCAACTGCTTCGGCCACGATGGTTCCCTTGCGGGGCTTGAAGAGGAGCGGTTTGAGATAAGGCCAGGCAAGCACCATGATGGCGCATATAAAGAGAAACAGGGAGCCGGGTCTGGCGATAAACGTTAAATAGGAACCTTTTCCTATGAGCAGTGCGCGATGGAAGTTGGACTCCATGATATCGCCAAGCACAAATCCCAGGACGAAACAGGGTATTGGCCACTTGCCTTTGACAAGGATATAGCCCAGAAGCCCAAAGGAGAATGTGATAAGTACATCCACTGTGAATTTCCGTATGGCGAAGCCCCCCAGAAAACTCAGCGTGATAATTGCCGGCACCAGTATCGGCAGGGGGAACTTGACAATCTTGGCCATTTGACCTATGGAAAGAAGTCCCAGGATGAAAAAAGCAAATTGTGCGATCAGAATGCCTACAAAGACTGCATAAGGAAGGCTACCTTTGCTGAAGTAATCCGGTCCGGGCTGGATCCCATGCATAATCAGGGCGGCCATGAAGAGGGCTGTCACCCCGGAACCAGGGATTCCCAGGGTGAGAGTGGGAATCAAGTCGCCTACCAGGCATGCATTGTTGGCTACTTCCGGCGCCAGGAGGCCGGCTGGGTCACCTTTGCCAAAGGTCTCGGGATGCTTGGATGATCGTTTTTCTACGAGGTAAGCAATGACGCTGGCTGTGGAAATCCCCAAGGCAGGCATAATCCCGAGGAGCACACCGATAATCCCGCCGCGGATTACGGTGATGGGACGGCGGAAAACATCGATCACACCGGACATGACAGATTCTTTCATTTGCCCGACTTCCATGACACTCCCGCCCTTTTCGAAAAGAACAATGGCCTGGGAAACGGCAAAAAGACCAACGAAGACCACAGCAATAGGAAGTCCGTCTTCCAGAAACATGCTTCCGAAAGTAAACCGGGAACCGCCCCAGATCGGGTCGCGTCCTATATATGAGATCAATAACCCGAAGGCGCCGAGAATAACACCCTTGATAGTCTGTCCCTGGGAGGCCATGGAAATTAAGGAGAGGGCCAGGACGGCAATCATGAAATACTCGGCGGGTCCCATCATCAGGGCAAGTGCAATCAAAAGGGGAGCAGTGACCACCAGGAAAAACCAGCCGATGACGCCCCCTAAAAGGGAGCCGCCTGCGGAAATCCCCAGCGCATAGCCTGATTTTCCTTGCTGACTCATGGGAAATCCATCCCAGCAAGTCGGAACGGAGCCGACAGTCCCGGGAGTGTTGATCAGGATCGAAGGCAGCGAGCCCCCAAAAACCGTAGCGGCATGGATGGCCGACAGCATGATGATGGCCGTAGCTGCAGGTATCCCGAAGGTCAGGGGCAGGGCCAGCGTGACGGCAAACATGGGTCCGAGTCCGGGTAAAGCTCCAATGATCAAACCGAAGATCGTCCCCCCCAGGAGGTACAACATATTCATCGGCTGGACGGCCACTTGCAGTCCTGCTAACCACATTTCCATTGACTATTTTCCTCCAATCTTAAGGTTTATGTTATAAAAGGGTCAACCACAGGCCTGTAGGAAGTGGAATGTTGAACAGTCTACCAATGACCACCAGAAGGACGGTCATTCCCAGGGCAACCGGTATGACCACCTTCATTCTGCGGTATCCTCCGAGATAAGCAAGGGCAATTACGAAAAAGAGGCTCGCCACAACTGGACTTTCGCACTTTTCAGGCTAAGGCTTTTTTGATTTCAGCAATTCGAAATT
>JASEIE010000061.1 GCA_030024065.1 Thermodesulfobacteriota bacterium | reverse complement strand
TGCCCCGCTGCTCCCTCCGGGCCAGAGGCCCTCTGGGCCGGCGGCTGCAGCGGGGCATTATTTCTAACGGGGTAAATCTTGGTGTAGCGTATCCTAATAAATATGGGGCAGAAATAATATAAGCATAGCATGAGGGGGAGTTAATAGCTTCGTTTACAGTGGTTGAGTAATCAATGCTTTTTTGACAGGGGGACTTTTTATTATGACAACTCAACAAGGAATTCCAAAGGGAGCCGCTGTAGCTATTATTGACTTATTAGATCATTGTGCCAAAATCAAGGGGGGCCAGGAGGTTGTGTTGCTGGCGCATATTGACGGGCTTTATGGGGGAGACAATCTGGTGGATCAAGAAGCTATCTCTTGGATTCAGGCCGCTATCCAACAACGAGGTGCTAATGCTTCGGTTCTCTGGATAGATGAGCCGGCCAAGCCTCATGCTTGGCGACTACCCCCTATAGTCAAGGCCGCCCTGGCAGCTTCTGATGTTTTTATCAATAATTCTTTTGACATTGTCTTTGAAGAACTGGTTGAGCTTAAGCAGTTTCTCTGGGAAAAGAAGCTGCTCATGATACGTAATTTCGCCACGACTGCGCCCCTCCTCTGCACTGCCTGGGCACAAACTCCCCATGAACTTGTGAGTGAGATCCGGTATCAGGCTTCCCTTCCTTTCAAAGAAGGGCTGCCCTGGCAATTGATCGACGACAATGGGACGCACCTGGAAGGCATCATCAATCCCCCGTACAATCCTAACCATCCGTGGTTCACTACGTATTCAATACGACGTGAAGAAGCAGGCTCCTATCGGCCGTGGCCGGAGTGGGTACATCCAATTGTGAGACTGAGAGACGTTTCTGGTGTTTTTATTTTCGACAGGATGCTCAGCTGGTGGTCACGGTATATAGGCATATCCCCTTACTTCAGCAAACCGATTCGACTGACCGTTGAAAATTGCAGGATTACAAAGATTGAAGGCAACGAAGAGGCAGATGCCCTTCGCCGGTTCCTAACTTCGATGCGTGAACGTCTGGGAGATGGGGTCTACGACTTCAGTTGCTTACATTTCGGCGTCCATCCACAGGCGAATGTCAGTATGCACCAGTGCCCTAATATCATTTATCATCGTTTGATCGATCATTCACACAGTTCCAACATTCATGTTCATATTGGGGCTCCACCGGCCACTTCGGCCTATCCTTACTGGATGCATTGCACAGGTGACATCCGATCAGCAACTTTTCGTGTAGGAGACACCCTCGTCCATGACCGGGGCCACCTTACGGCCCTGGATCACCCAGCTGTTCTTTCTGTGGCAGCAAAATATCCCGGCCGTCCCGGCCTAATTCCCGAACCTCGATCTTATTAACCCTGACGTTGGTGTACCAGTTAAGGTGAGTCACACGTAATAATAGGAGGAAGTTCCAAACGGTGACCTTATAGTTATTGACAGACTTTAAAGAACAATATATAAAGACAGTTAAATTTAGGAGATAGAATGAGACGCATTCTTTTTAATTATAATCTTTTTTGGCTTCTCTTCTCTCTCATCATCTGTATTGAGGCTTACCGCTTAAAACTCGGTGCATTCAACAAACCTGGGCCAGGGTTTTTCCCTTTTAGTGCAGGTCTCATCATGCTTATCCTTTCCCTATCTGCCCTTTTTCAGTCAATCAAAAAAAAGAATAACGTAGATAAAGCAACTCGTCAGGAACCTTTTCGATGGTGGAATATTGTGATCATCCTAACAGCCGTAACAGCTTATGCGTTTTCTCTCGAAAAGATTGGATTCCTCATCAATACCTTTCTCTTCATGTGCTTACTGCTCAAGGTTGTGGAGCCCCAGACCTGGAAGACAGCCATCATAGGGGGGTTGATCACGACCATTGCGGCCAATCTCATCTTTAATGTCATCTTTCGAGCCCAAATTCCCCGCGGGATATTAGGATTCTGAGAAGAGGGGCAACCATGGACATCTTCAAAGACCTTCTTTTTGGGCTCGGCATTGCCCTCCAGCCCACGAATCTCCTCTACTGTTTCTTCGGTGTCCTCATCGGAACGCTCGTTGGTGTTCTTCCAGGTGTGGGGCCTGCGGCGGCCCTCTCCCTGCTTCTACCAGTTACTTTTTATGTCCCTCCTGTTTCAACCATCATCCTGTTGGCAGGGATCACGTATGGGGCCATGTACGGAGGATCTACGACTTCCATTCTTGTCAATATCCCTGGAGAGGCGGCCTCTGTGGTGACCTGCCTTGATGGTTACCAGATGGCGCGCAAGGGGAGGGCCGGACCGGCTCTCGGAATCTCAGCTTTTGGCTCCTTCATTGCAGGAACTATCACCATCTTTATCCTCATCTTCCTCGCGCCGACTTTAGCCAAGTTTGCCCTCAGGTTCGGGCCTCCTGAATATTTTGCCCTCATGGTGCTGGGACTAAGCATTATGGTCTACCTTGCCAGGGGTTCCATCATCAATACCCTGATCATGGTCTGCTTCGGACTGATCTTAGGAACCATCGGGCTGGATCAAATGACAGGTGTGCCCCGGTTTGTTTACAAGAGCATTACCCTCATGGATGGGATCGGACTCATTCAGGTCGTCATCGGCCTTTTTGGTGTTTCTGAAGTCCTCATCAATGTCGAGACGGCCTTCAAACGGGAAATCTTTGAAACGAAAGTCAAAGGGCTTCTGCCAAATCGTGAAGACTGGAAACGGAGTATCGGGCCCATTGGAAGGGGCACTATCCTCGGATTCTTCTTAGGGATAATTCCTGGGATGAGTGTTGTGATTCCGACCTTTGTCTCCTATGTCGTTGAAAAAAAACTTTCGAAATCTCCGGAAAAGTTTGGCACCGGAATGATTGAGGGTGTCGCAAGTCCGGAAGCGGCAAATAATGCTGCCTCCACAGGATGCCTTGTCCCCATGCTCAGCCTCGGAATTCCTACGGGCGCTTCGACTGCACTGCTTCTGGGAGCCCTGATGATTCATGGGATCCGGCCAGGCCCGATGCTCATCCAAGAAGCTCCTGATGTCTTCTGGGGTTTGGTGGCCAGCCTTTACGTAGGGAACGCAATGCTTCTCATCCTCAACCTTCCCTTAATCGGCCTCTGGGTTAAGATATTAAAAATCCCATATCATTTCTTGTTCCCGCTGATCCTAATCCTGTGTATCATCGGTTCATATATCACCAACAACAACCCCTACGACATCATCATCATGGTCACTTTCGGTTTGATCGGCTACCTGATGAAGAAGCTTAATTATGAGGCTGCCCCACTGGTTCTCGCCTTAGTCCTGGGCCCCATGATGGAGAAGGCCCTCCAACGCTCTTTAATGCTCTCAGAGGGAGAATTCGGCATCTTCTTCACACGGCCGATCTCTGCTTCATTCCTTATTGTGGCTTTACTCATTCTGTTCTCCCCTCTTTTCTTGAGGAAGAAAAGGCTGAGGGAAAACTTAAGAACAGGAGATTGAAAGGAGGTCGTTATGCAAAAGAAAACCGGAACAAGAACATGCTTCATTCTCTTTGTCACATTGGTCTGTCTTTTATGGGTTGGCAGTTCACAGGCCCTGGATTACCCGAAAAGCCCGGTCCAGATTGTCATCCCCTTTGCTCCAGGAGGCCTTACGGACATCTTCTGGAGGAGTACCTCCGAATTTATTGGCGCCAATATGAAGGGAACAATCGTCCTCGTTAATAAGCCAGGGGGAGGGGGGGTGGTCGGTACCTCTTTTGCCGTGAATTCAAAGCCGGACGGATATACGCTTGTGTCGGCCAATTCCGACCCACTGAGCATGTCACCTGTCTTCACACCCAATGTCCCTTACAATCCTGAGACAGATGTCACCTTCATTGCCAAACTGGCCTCCTTTGCCTTTACGATCGCGGTACGGGAAGACTCCCCGTTTAAGACGCTTGAAGATGTTGTCGCCTTTGCTAAAACCAATCCCAAAAAGTTGAAGTGTGCTGTGATGGGCATTGGGAGCACCCCCCATATCATCCTAGAGTTGTTCAACCGTGACGCAAAGGCCGAGATCACCCCTATTCCTTTCGATAGTGGCGGAGAAAGTGTCACCAATCTTTTGGGAGGCCACACCGACCTTGCCGTGGTTTCCCTGCCCTCGCTCAAATCGCATGTTCTCTCGGGGAAAGCTCGCATCCTGGCCTTTTGTTCCCCCAAACGAGTCCCGGACTTCCCTGAAATTCCGACGATGACGGAAAAGGGATATAAAAAATCATCCCTCGCAACACGTGTTGGCCTGGCAGGCCCAAAGGGGATAGCTGCTCCCATTGTCAGCAAATGGGAAGAGGCTATAGAAAAAACCTTGAAGGATCCAAAGGTCATCGCAATCATTGAAAAACTTGGAGGTGTGGTCATCGATTTTAATAGCGGTGAAGGTTACAAGAAGGAGCTTATGACGGATCTTGCAATGTTCAAAGAAATCGTTCCCACACTGCCTGTCAAAAAGTAGCCGTTCGGCTACGCTAAAAATTTGCTGCAAATCAGAGACCCCGCTTCTTTCTTTTTGTAGCAAAGGGGGCCGGGAGGGAGTTAAGTTGTTTTCTAAATCATGTCAGCTCATATCCAAATGGGCTTGCTAAACCCATTCAGGGATGGCGACGAGATTCATCTCATCATCCTCCTTGCCGGAGGATAAGAAGATTCATCTGTAAGAGTCAACCCCGTTAGAAATTCCGGCGGGCCATTAAACCCCTCCGGGTCAGAGACCGCTCTGGGTCGGAGACCCGCCGGAATTATTCTGAAATGTAACCCACAACCCCGCTGCAGCCGCTGGCCCGGAGGGAGCAGCGGGGCATTATTTCTAACGGGGTCAACACTTGAGCTTCCATACACCCCGACTGGGCGATTGCTTTCAGATCGGGGAGAGGGTCTTTTCTTTAGGCCCTATTCTTCAGCGCCTCCAGAATCTTGTCCGGCGTGATGGGCAAATCCTTGATCCTGACGCCAATTGCATTGGCAATGGCATTGGCAATGGCCGCAGCAGTGGGCACGGATGCGGGCTCCCCTACTGCTTTAGCACCGAAAGGGCCAGGTTCAAAAGATGCTTCCACAAGATGGGCCTCCAACGGCACCATGTCCAAGGTCGAGGGAATCTTGTAGCTTAAGAATGACGGGTTGATGGTCTTCCCGTTTTCGCGGATGAGATCCTCGTAGAGGGTGAAGCCCAGCCCCATGCTCAGGCCCCCTTCGATCTGATGTATGCAGTTGGCTGGATTGATCGCCGTGCCGACATCGTGAGCAGCCACCACCCTCAACACTTTCACTTTCCCGGTACGGGGGTCGATCTCTACCTCCGCTCCCTGCGCACAATACATCCAGAATATGGAATTGAGTGTGAAGTATTCTCCCTCGAAAACTGTGCCTTCGCTGTCTGGAGGGACTGTATCTTTCTCAACACTTGGGTAGAAGAACCCCCGACCCAGGACGCTTCCGCTGGGGCCATATTTCCGCCGCAGCACCTGACCTATCGGGATTGCGGTATCCGGCCTTCCAAATACCTGGACCTTTCCATCCCTGATCATCAGCTCCTCAACGGGAGCTTTCATCTGTTGGCTGGCTATTTGGAAGATCTGTTCCTTTGCGTCGGCCGCAGCCATCCTGATTGCATTCCCCATGTGAAAGGTGGATCGGCTGGAGGTTGTGGACTCATCAAAGGGGGTGAAGGCCGTGTCTGGGGAAGCTTTGGATACGCTCGCCAGGCTTACTCCCATCTCCTCGGCAGCGATTTGGCAGAGGATAGTCTCCGCACCCTGGCCCACCTCCGAGGTGCTGCTCAGCAACTCGATGGTCCCATCCTCGTTCACCTTGAGGAAGGCGGCTGAGGGGAAGGGGGTTTTAATGAACCTCTCACCAAACGCGATTCCTTTGCCACGGTAAGGGACAGAGGATGGTTTCTCCCATTCAATCTCCTCGGCCACCTTGCGCAGGCAGGTTTTGAGGGTAACATCGTGGAGGACCTGGCCGTTACTATGAATCGAGCCCTCGTCGTAGGCACCCTTGAGCCTGATCTGTACCGGATCCAAGCCCAGCCTCTCTGCAATCATGTCCATCTGGGATTCATAGGCCCAGGCAGTTTGAGGGCCGCTATAGCCCCGCAGAGCTCCGGCTACCTGATTGTTGGTATAGACGCAATAGCTGTCAATACTGACGTGGGGTATGTCGTAGACGCCGGCAGAGGAGGCGCCGCCCATTCGGGAGACGGTAGGGCCTTTCTCCGCATAAGCTCCAGTGTCCCAAAGGCAGGTGGTCTGGCGGGCTACGATGGTGCCGTCCTTCTTGACGCCCGTCTTCAGTGTGATGATGGTGGGATGGCGAAACACGGAGGAACAAAACTCCTCTTCCCGGGTGTAGATTATTCTCACCGGTCGTCCCCTGAGGTTCCAGGCCAGGGCGATAGCAGGCGCCTCTGCCTTCAGTCCTCCCTTGCCGCCGAAGTTACCTCCAATATAGGGAGCGCCTACCACTCTGACGTGATGCAGGGGAAGCTTCAGAGCAACAGCGATCTCCCGGCGGGCACGGTAGGGGGAATCGTTGTTGGCCCACAGGGTGAGCTTGCCGTCAGGGGAAACCATGCAGACGGCAGCGTGGGGCTCAATGGTGCAGTGCTGTGTCATCTGAGTTGTGAAGGTGTCTTCGAAGATGTAGTCGGCTTCCTTGAAACCCTGCTCAATATTCCCCTTCTGGACCTTGGTGTAGTTGCAGATGTTGGTTCCGGGGACCGGGGTTATTATGGGGGGATGATAGTATTCCCCTAACTTCTCATGGAGGATGGGAGCCCTTTGCTTCAAAGCCTCTCTCGGTTCGAAGACCGCAGGAAGCTCCTCGTATTCTACCTCGATGAGATCCAGGGCTTCCTCGGCAGTCTCCTCGTCGACTGCCGCCACTGCTGCCACTCCTTCTCCCATGTAGCGGACTTTTTCCACAGCGAGAAAAGGCTCGTCATGCAGAGACTCCCCATGAAGGAAAGGCATATCCTTCCCGGTTATGACAACCTTGATGCCCGGGAGCCGTTTGGCCCGGCTGGTGTCGATGCTTATGATGCGGGCATGAGGATGCTTGCTGCGAAGCACCTTGCCGTGGAGCATGCTGGCGAACTTCATATCTACGATGTAAGTGGCTGTGCCCCTTGCCTTGTCGCGGGCATCCAGCCGGGTCACAGACTTGCCAACGGTTGAGTATTCTTTCTTCAAGTCAACACCTCCCTTCAGCAGATTGTCAAAAAAATCTATTTTACGGGCTGTTCAAAAATGTCCAGATGCAAGGCCTCCGAAATCCTGAGGAGCGAGGCGTACTTTTGATGTACGTCGCAGCGACGAAGGATGAGGGAACGAAGCAGATGGACGTTTTTCAACAGCCTGTCAGGGGTTCGCCTTCTCGGCCGCAGCCATGACCGCCTTAACGATGCTGTAGTAACCCGTGCAGCGGCAGAGGTTTCCGGCCAGGGCTTCTTTGATCTCGTCCTCGGTAGGTCTGGGAATCTCATCCAGTAGAGCCTTGGCTGACAGGAGCATCCCGGGAGTGCAGTAGCCGCACTGGATGGCTCCATGCTTAACAAATGCTTCCTGTAGCGGGTGCAATTCAAGGCTGTGCGTCAGGCCCTCTACTGTCAGAACTTCCTTACCGTCGGTTTCTACAGCCAATACCAGGCAAGAGTTGACCGCCTTGCCGTTCAAGAGCACGGTGCAGGCTCCGCAATCTCCTGTCTCGCACCCCGATTTTGTTCCCATCAGCTCCAGATTTTGCCTAAGGAAATCCAGCAGTGTCCGTTGAGCCGGAACTTCCACCTGGTAGCTTTCTCCGTTAACTGTAACCTTGATCTGGTGCATCATCGGTTAACCTCCGTCCGGATTGCCTGGTTGGCGGCCTCTTTCAGGGCCTGCTCTACCAGGAGCTTAGTTATCTCACGTCTGTAATCGGCCCTGGTGCGGGGCCGGGATTCGCCGGCAGCTATATTGGCCGCCTCCTCGAAAAGTTTATCCTCTACTTGCTTGCCTTTTAAGAATTCCTCGGCTCGTAGGGCCCGTATCGGAGTGGGTGCAACAGACCCCATCCCAATCCGCACATCCTTCAGGACTTTACCATCAGTTAAGGTTACAACAGCGGCCGCCCCCGCCAGTGTCTCATCGACAGCAGTAATCTTAGGCTGCCAGAAGTAACTTCCAGCGCTGCGGGGAGGCAATGCCGGCACATGAATCTCAATGACCATATCTGTTGGGGCCAGCAGCGTCTTGAAGGGGCCGGTGAAGATTTCCTGTACCGGGATTGTCCTCTCTCCTGCCAGGCTCGCCACCTTCACTCCAGCCCCCAGGGCCAGTAGGGAAGGAGCCATGTCTCCTGATGGAGAGGCGGTGCAGATGTTGCCTGCTATGGTGGCCCGATTTCTAATCTGTGGGTGCCCTACAGCCTTTGCAGCTTGCTCAAGCATGGGGAGGCGGTCTTGAATAAGGGGATGTCCAATGAGGGATTGAATTGTGGTGAGATTGCCTATCCTCAGGCCATCAGTGATGCTCCATGACATGTAGTCGAGTGCAGAAATACCTTTTATGTCGATGACATACTTTGGATTTTTGGCGCCGAGCTTCATGAAAACCAGCAGGTCTGTGCCTCCTGATAGGAGGCTGGCCTTCTCCTGATAGTCTTCGAGGAGAGATACCGCCTCGGCCACAGTGTCGGGCTTCAGGTAGTCAAATTTTCTGAGTTTTCTTATCATTGTGCCTCCTAACCCATCTGTTTCTTTGAGAGGATAGAAAACAATTGAGAGATTGGTCTACTTGAATAGAGACAGTATAACAATCCCGCCGACGATGAGAATCGTTGCCAGAACAATTTTTAAATTCACTCGCTCCACCTGACGCAGCAGGAGACAGCTAAGAAACAGGGTAAAGAAAGAATAGCTGCTGGCAATGGGGGTAACGATGGATACCCGGCCGATCTGGAGCGCATAAAAAAGAGCAAGCCAGGCAATACAGGTTGTCCCTCCCCCGATCAAAAAATAAATTAAACTTTGAGTTTTAATCTGAAACAACCTCTTTGCGTTCCCACTGGTTGTTAAGAGGATCGCCAAAATCACCCACGACATTCCCGAGATAAAAACCGCTCCAAGAATAGGCGAATTCGTTAAATTGAGCCCCAGTTTTCAGAAAAAGACAGAAACGCCATAGAAGAGAGAAGCGGCAATGGGGTAAAAAAGATATCGAGAACGAATCCTTTTTGAGATATCTTTTTTGTTTTTCTGTCCAGTCTCATAACTGAGCAAAACGAGGCCGCACACCACACTCAGGATTCCGATAACCATTGGCGGGTTCATCGGTTCACTCAAAATTTTTCAGACGAAACTCAAGGGGATCGATCTTTAAAGCTTGGGCAAGGAGATCCATTTGAGATTCGTTGGCAAAAGCCATCTGAGGAACTCCAAAGCCACGCATTGCACCGGACCATGAGTTATTGGTGTAGACCATCTGACTCCTCACCTTGACATGAGAAACCTCATAGGGTCCTGTCGCATGAATGGCAGTTCGAGTCGCTACAGCGGGCCCATAGGAGGAATGGGCACCTGTATCCCCAAAGATGTCTAGGTTAGCTTCTTGGCGTAGATGCCCTTCAAACCGGCGTTCTTTACTTCCTGGGAAATTACTTTCCGATCGGTGCGGTAAACGCCGAGTGTTTCCAGTATTTCAATTTCGATGATGCTGTAGCCCCGTTTGAGGCCTTCTTCCGTGCGCATCACACGACCCAGGTAATCGATGTAGGCACCTGCCATAGTGTTAAGAGGCAGTTCAATACATTCCTTACCAAAAGCCATGCGGGCGGCATTGTAGCCTGCTAGGTCGCCCATTACATGGGCATCAAACAGGCATATGGACGGTCCCGCTTTATGACCGGCGACGAAGAGGTTCTTCCAGCCTTCAGCCCTCAGGCAATTGTCGCGGTAAGCCATCGTCGTCCAGGTAACGAGATGACCTATCTTGCCCGCGGTGGGTTGGGCCACCCAGGCATCCTCGAAGCCAGGGAAGCATCTGAGGGAGTTGACCCACATGGGGGAGCCAATGGCCGTTGTCTTGATATGTCCGCCCACATCAAGGACGATGATATTCTTGGTGTGCAGGTTATGGCGGAACATGTAGGGAGCCCCGGCCCGCTTCATCCGGTCTTCATCGAGTTTGGCCGTGGGCGGCACCGGTATGATGGCATAGCCCTCCTTCTTGAGTCGCTTTTGCAGGTCCTTTGATAAGCTGACGATAGGGATGAGCGTGGAAGTGCCGATGACGCCCGGCTTGCCGTAAGCGTTGATCCGGGAAACTACCTTCGACCTCTTTTCGGCGATACCGCCCGGAGCACCGAAGGTCGGGCAGCGGTAGATGCACCCAACGCACCCTCTGCCCAACTCATTGCAATCGGTTGTGCCATTGGTAGCGCCGCTAGCGTCGATAAAAACATCGCCGCTGACGCTGGTGCCGTCCTGAAGCATTACCGACTCAATTTTGCCGCCGGAGTAGGCGGCATCAACCACGGTTTTTCGGAGCAAGAACTCGACACCGGCGTCTTTACAGGCTCTCTGCATCCTGGCATCGAGCCTCATGACATTGTAAAGTGTGCTGTCATCACCGACACCGGGTATTTTGACGTGTCTGTGCGTAGCGGTATCCACATAGATATCACCGAGATCGCCGGCGCCCATGACCTTTTCTTCGTAGTAAATGGACTCGGCTGCGCCGAAAATGCCAATGCCGGCGACAAGCCCGAGGCCACCCAGGGCATCGGTCCGCTCGATAAGCGTTACATCAGCGCCGACCCGTTTGGCGACCATGGCGGCACTAAAGCCAGCCGGTCCACCGCCGATAATTACTATTTTTGGTGCCATGTTACCTCCTTTGATAATTTTTGATAGGTTTGGTAGCACATGAATTGTCCGCTCCAGGAAGAACGATCATCCTAACCATTCAAAGAGAGTGCCGGTTGGGAAGGGAACATGCAGGGCTCGATCAAAAACACCATAGATAACCACCCAAACTGCGCCCGTGAGGATAAGGGTGATTAACCATTTCTCTCTTGCCCCGATTTTAAGCTGGATGAAAGTGCAAAGAGGCGCTGCGATAGAAAACCCGAGCAACCAGATGGCGACGAAATAACCGATGATCCAGCCAAAGATCCCTGCGGTGTGGCGATTGACGATATGGCAAGGTAGTTTCGGCTCTGTCTCTACCAAGTGATCATCCCTACGCTTACTTACTTTGCCCGATAAATCCATGATAAGTTGGACAATGGAAAGGGCAATGACAGGGAAACCGATAGCCCATGGGAAGAGGCCCGATCTGAAGTCAAACCGTCTGCTATGCCAGAGGGCCCAAATAAAAACGGCGGCAACAGAGAGGCTGAAGATCGTTTCCCAGTTAATTTTTAAAAATTTTATTCCGCCAAAGCTCTTCGTTTCTGGAATAGTTATCTGTTCCTTATCTTTCCCTCTCCTCTGCCATCTTGCCTTAAATAAGGGATAAAGGGCACCTACCAGAGTCAGGGTAATCAACAGTAAGATACCAGGTCGTAAAAACCAGGAAAGGCCATAGTTGTCGGTGGAAATGAAAAGCCTGTTTTCTGCCAAGGGGCCGAGTACGACTCCAAGGATTAAAGGGGGACGAGGCCAGTCGAGTCGTTGCATGACCCAGCCCAACACTCCGAAAAGCAACACTAAGAAAAGGTCTTCGAACATATTTTTTTCTGCAAAGGCCCCGATATAGATCAACAGAAGGATGATAGGGATAAGTAGGCTTCCCCGAATATAGGTGATTTTTACCAGTTGGTTCAAGAAGAGGAAGCAGACTGCAACAGTAATGATATTTGAGATAACAATCGTCCACACGAAGGAGAAGGTGAGGGTGAGATGGCCTTGCGGCTCTGGAATGAACATATCAGGGCCTGGCACCAGTCCTTGGATAAGGAAGGCTCCAAAGAGAATCGCCATCGTGACACTGGCGGGGACACCAAAGGCGATGGTGGTGATGAGGCTCCCTCCCAATGTCGAATTATTGGCCGCTCCTGGTCCTAATACTCCCTCTACCGCACCTTTACCGAACCGCTCCTTATCAGGAGAACTTTGTACGGCGTGGGCGTAGGCCAACCATTGCGTCGTAGCACCACCCATCCCCGGAATGATTGCAATGAAGGCACCCATGGCACTGCAACGGATGACGAGCCACCAGTGGCGAAAGGTATCCTTAATCCCCTCCATCACCCCACCCAACTTTCCAATCCGTTCTTTAGCAATGGAGCCCCGAGCGGCTAAATCGATGATCTCAGGTCGGCATGAAGCCAGTCTATTATTTATAGAAGACTTCATCAAGTTTTTTAACCATAGCAGGGCTCAACATGAAAATACTGTTTACCGCTTTTTCTAACTCTTCGTCTGTCAAAGGGTCAATATCCAGTCTTGTCTTTTCTACATCTGCGATGAACTCCTTGTCTCTTAACGTCTCTTGAAAGGCCTTGGCTAGAATTTTCACCCGTTCTTTAGGTGTGCCAGGAGGTAGAACAAATGGTCGGGCGAAAACGCCAGCGTGATGAATACCTACTTCAATTAACTGGCGCGCCTCTTCAGTCTTGGCAAAGTTAATGGCCAAAGGAACATTGGGAAGATCAGGGAAGGGTTTGGAGGCACCCTGCAGGACGACAACGACATCGCCCGTCTCCAAAGCCTTGCGCCATGTTGCTCTCATGGATACCCATCCCCAGGAGGTTCCTGCCAGCTCTCCACTCTCAACGGCGAGCCGGACATCTGCAGTTCCCTTGTAACCCGAGACGAGATGGATTGGGAGCCCCAGTGCGGACTTCACGATCCTGATCACATTGTCAGGGGTATAGGACCCAGGCCCAACGCCGCCCATCTTCACCGGTGTCTTGGAGGCCATCCACTTCTCCATGCTCGTGATTCCGCTCGCCTTCGAGAAGGCATAGGCAACTTCGTCTTTCAGCGGTGAACCGATGAACTCAAATTTTCTGGCATCGAACTCAACCCCTGGTTGTCCCAGCACTTGATTAAAGAAAAGACCCCCGATGAAGTGGCCGATGGTGAGGCCATCGGGTTTGGCCACTCTATATAAGTGGTTGGCTGAGATCAGACTTCCGGCCCCGGGCATATTCTCAACGATAATGGTGGGATTACCAGGGATATACTTGGCCATATGGCGGGCTATTGTCCTTGCATAAAGATCAAATCCACCTCCCGCTGAAAAGCCCACAATGATGCGAATGGTTTTGCCTTCATAAAAAGGCCCTGCGGAAAAAGCAACAGAAACAATTAGAAAAAGACCAGTAAAAGAGGCTACAAAAATTATTAAATTTTTTTTAATCATCTTTTCTCCTTCCTTTTATCTTGACATTGTCACATTTGAAAAAATAAACGAATTTTCCAAGCACATACAGGTTTAAAAAGAACATTTCAACTTAAAAATCTACCGTTTCCCTTCAAACTTCCATGAATATCACCTCATTTAAGAAACCAATGCTACCCCCCTCCCCAAAAAAGTCAAGAGTTTTTTCAAAATTCTAAAAAATGAAAGCCAATGTGACAGAGAAGAGGGACTCTGAATTAATGATTGGTGTCGTAACAGACATCCCCAGGGTTTCAAGGCTTTTATAGGCGAAGGCCCGGGCACAGCCCGGGGCAAGAATGCCCGCGAGGATAAAAAAGTACACCCACTCTAATTTTAAAAGCTCAATCGGGACAAAGATCACGGAGAGGATCAGAAAGAAAACAAAGTTTACCGTCAAAGTAATAAATGCAGGGAGGATGGGGTGGGGAGTCCCGATCAACCCTTTCCGGATGAAAAAATGATCAAACCCAAATGAGACGGCTGTGACCAACGCCAGAATAACTTCCATAAAACCGGTTCGCCTGTTTCTGAAAATCTAATCTTTCTGACCATTCTTTCTTTTGCGGCACCCTTGGTTTCCGGATCCTCTCCCCACCCTCCCTAAAAGAAAGAAGAAGGTTTTATTTCACTCCTTGAACATCTCCTGAAATTTTTCCACTTTGGGGTAAG
>JASEIE010000060.1 GCA_030024065.1 Thermodesulfobacteriota bacterium | reverse complement strand
CATACCCTGTTCAATATCACTTCTTCAGGGATGGATCAAGAGGTCCAGGAGAAAAAAAGATTTCTGAAAAAGTCCAGAAATCTCTGTAATCTTTTTTGAAATCTGTGTAATCAGAGGTCTCTGCTAAGGATTTAAAGGGTTTTTCAGAGACCTCAAAAAAATATATTGACAATTCATGGTAAAAACAATAAATAGAAGTATAATCAAAAAGTTGAAACGGGGAATTTGATGCCTGAAGAAATCACTCCGGAGAAGAAGATACTCGATCTGGCGGATGAGATGCCTCTGGTGGAGGGCGTGGAGACGGACGAGGAACTCCTCCTAGCCAGAGATTTAACCAGTTTCTTCATCAAGACCTTTAAGGCCATCCGGTTTTATCCGCCGGACAACCCCACCATTAAGGGATTCAGGGATCAGCTCCTCAAGAAATTCCAGTTTTATTTCAATAAATATCCTACCTTCATCCTTCAGGTTGGCGAATATGATTTCTCATTTAAAGGCAGGGTCCTGTATGAGAACAGAGACCCGAAGTCGAGCCTTGCCTTCCTTCTTTATAAGGATGGAATACGGAAACTCCGGTTCATGAAGGGGTTGGAGGAGTGGGAAGTTCAGGGATTGATGGATGTCATCAGAGGGAGTGAAACGATCAATGAACTGGAAGATGACCTCGTGACCCTTCTATGGGAGAAGGATTTCGTTCACATCGGTTACCTTGCAACCGATGAGTTTCTGGAAGAGACGCCCATTCTCATCCCTGACAATATCGATCAGTTCAGAACCAACCTGGTCTTCAAACCCATCGCCTATAATGTCCAGGTGGATATCCATGACGAGGATGGGGAAGAAGAACCCGATCTGGATAAGATCCTTTCAAGGATGGTCAGGGAGACACCCCTGAGAGACAAAAGGGTCTATTTCCTCACTTCCGAAGAGCTGGACCGTTTGAGAAGCGAGGTGGACTCCGAGATCGATCCCACCTTTATCTTCAATGTCATCGACATCCTCTTTGAAATACTGGGACTGGAGAAGGAGCGCGAACCCTATCAGGAGGCGGTCACTCTCCTCCAAAAGATGCTGGACGGCCTTCTGACCCTCGCCGAGTTTCAGAGAGCAAGCGACCTGCTCAAGCGGCTCTATATCATTATCAAAACCTATGAACTGAAGGATTGGCAGATCGAAGCTATTCATAAATTAATCGAGAATGCGGGGGATGAGCAGAGAATTGAACGGATCGGCAAAATTCTTGACAGGGAGGGAGGGGTTCGGTTGGAGGATGTGAATGAGTACCTCATCCTTCTTCAGCAGAACTCGATCAAGCCCATCATCAAATTGCTGGGGGAACTGAAGAATTCGAAGACGAGAAGGGTGGTCTGCGATGCCCTCTCTGAAATCGGGAAGAATGCCATTGAACTGTTCACCCCGTTCATGGACGATCGGCGGTGGTATCTGGTGCGCAATATCACCTATATCCTGGGCAGGATTGGGAAAGAGAAGGCCCTCCCTTATATCCAGAAGGCATTCAACCATGAGGAGCTCAGGGTGAGACGGGAGACTGTCCAGGCGCTGGGATTAATCGGTGGTCCGAAAGCCGTTTCGTTATTGGTGAAAGCCCTCACGGATCGGGACGCCCGTATCCGGGCGATGGCTGCCCTCAATCTCGGAAAAGTGGGAAAGACGGTTGGTCTGGCCGCGCTTCTGGAGGTGGTTCAGTCAAAAGATTTTCAGAAGAAAGAAATGGCGGAGTTAAAAGCCTTTTTGGATGCGATCGGAATGGTGGGTTCCAATGAAGCCCTGCCGGTGCTCCAGCAGATATTAGAGCGAAAGAGCCTTTTCGGAATGGGCAGGATGGATGAAATCCGCCCCGGGGTGGCCAGCGCACTGGCCATGATCGGGACCCCGGAGGCGAGGGCCATTCTGGAGAACGGAAGGAATTCAAAAGAAGAATCAATTCGGAATGCCTGTCAGCAAGCCCTGAGGATAGCCCCTTCTAAGGAGTCTACGGTCTGATGACGGAAAAACCACTCTCAACTCAGGAAGAACTCAGCGCCAGAATGGGGACGGAATTTGTCATCCGGTTCTATCGCCTGCTCAAGGGCACGATGATTTATGACCGGAACAATGTCACGATGAATCAATATGCCCAGGAATGTCTCCAGGCCATCAATCCCGTCGTCAAATCGGAGTCCCATCTCTTCTTCAAGATCGTCAGGGACAATTGCTTCTTCAATAATATGAAGATTCAGGTGAGAGCGGACAACTATCCGATTTTCAAGGGTTTTTTGCAGGAGATGAGAAAACGATGGATTGGAGAGATTGAGTTTGACAACGAGATGAATAAGGAACACCTCAAAGATCTGATTTTTCTCCTCTCAGGACTGGAGGAGAATAATGAGAGCAACTATCTCTATGTCAATAAACAGTTAGAGTACCGGGATATTCGACATATCCATGTGGGGAAGCTGGAGTTTTTCAGGGATGAAGAGATCTATGTCGATTCGGAGGATCGGAAGCGACAATCGAAGGAGGTCTACTTTAAATCGGTTAATTTAGTCAAAGAGGTGATGGATAACGTTAAGAATCAGAGGGTGGTCAATATCCGGAAGGCGAAACGCTTCATGCAGAATGCGGTCAATGCCATCATCCAGGATGATTCGACTTTACTGGGTTTGGCCAACATCAAAAATTATGATGAGTATACTTTCAACCACTCGGTCAATGTGGCCATCTATGCCATTGCCATCGGCCAGAGGATTGGCATTCCCAAAAAGCACCTCTCCCATTTAGGCATGGCGGGTCTCTTCCACGATATCGGCAAGACAAAAATCTCCAAAGAGATTCTTAATAAGACAGGCAAATTGAATGCGGAAGAATGGGAGACCATTCGATCCCATCCGGTCGTCGGGACAGAGATCGTGATGAGGATGAAGGAATGGGGCGAACTCTCCACCCGGATGATCCATGGCGCTTTTGAACATCACCTCCGATATGATTTGACCGGTTATCCCAGGCTGACAAGGAAAAGAAGGGTGACCCTTTTCGGGAGGATTATCGCCCTCTCCGATTTTTATGACGCCCTGGGGAGGCCAAGGGTATATAACCGATTCCCCTATGTGTCAGAGAAGATCCTGGGATTAATGATGGAGCGGGGCGGAAAGGATTTCGACCCCATCCTGGTAAAAGTGTTTGTCAATATGATTGGCATCTTCCCCCTCGGCACCCTCGTTCTGCTCAATACCAATGAAATGGGCATCGTTGTTCAGATTCAGGAAGAGGTCGACCTGATTGACCGGCCCAGGGTCAACCTCCTCTATTACAGCGAGGGTGAATATCGGAAGGGAAGGACGGTGGACCTTACGGAAAAGGATGAGACCACCGGTGAAAATAAATGGACTATTGTGAAGACCCTCGACCCGAATGAGTATAATATCAATATAGCCGAATTCCTCATTTAGATCGGCTCCTCTCCTTCCTCTTTGCCTTTTCCCACAAATCATCCATCTCAATCAGATTAGACTGGGAGAGATTCTTGCCCTTCTTCTGAAGATTTCTTTCAATGTAATGGAACCGGGAGGCAAATTTTTTTAAAGTCCTTTTCAATGCCTCTTCCGGATTGATTCGGAGAAATCGAGCAATATTGGTCAGGACGAAGAGGAGGTCTCCGATCTCTTCACGAACCATATCCCGATCCTGGCAAGCAAGGGCTTCCCGGAGCTCCTCCAACTCCTCATCCATCTTATCTAAAACCCCTTCCAGATCGGGCCAATCGAACCCCACGCGGGAAGCCCTCCGGGTGATCCGATAAGCCCGCAGGAGGGAAGGGAGGTCTTCGGGTATTCCCTTAAAAAGAGAACGGTTCCTTTTTCCCTGATTTTTTCTCTCCTTCACCACTTGTTTACCTCCTCTTGTGACGTAGGAATAAAAGTTAATGGGGCAAGGGTAAGGGTGACGATACCAGTTTGGTTAAAGGGTTAGGTTATTCGTCTTAAGATCTTTTTAGTCGTAACCTTATAACTCGATACGAAACGAGCATCCTAACCATTACCACAACCCAAACCATTTCCTTGCTTAGCCTCTGTTTTTATGTTAATTAATTATCTTTAAAAAAGAGAATTTGCAAACAATTTTGAAGCAATATATTGCTCAAAAAGGAATTTGAAAAGAGGACAGAGAGATGGATTATCGTAACACGCTCAACCTTCCGAAGACAGACTTTCCCATGAGGGCCAATCTGGCCAAGAGAGAGCCTGAAATCTTGAAGATATGGGAGACAAAAGGGATTTACAGGACATTGACCCAGCAGGCAAGAGGCAGGACGAAATATATCCTTCACGATGGCCCGCCCTATGCGAATGGGAATATTCACATCGGAACGGCATTGAATAAAATTCTGAAGGATTTCATTGTGAAATCGAAGTTCATGGCAGGGTTAAACAGCCATTATGTGCCGGGCTGGGACTGTCATGGATTGCCTGTGGAACATGAAGTTGAGAAGAGCCTCAAGGGGAAGAAGGCGGACCTCTCCATTGTCGATGTCCGAAAACGATGCAGGGATTACGCAGCCAAATTTGTGAATATTCAGAGAGGGGAGTTCAAGAGGCTCGGTGTATTCGGAGACTGGGAAAATCCCTATCTCACCATGAATTTCGGTTATCAGGCTACGATCGTCAGGGAATTCGGAAAATTTCTTCTGAATGGTTCGGTTTATAAGGGGAAGAAGCCGGTGCACTGGTGCCCCACCTGTAAGACAGCCCTGGCCGAGGCAGAGGTGAAGTATGAGGATCACCGCTCTCCTTCGATCTATGTAAAGTTCAGGATGACCTCCACCCCCTCCCACCCCTCCCCCCTCGAGACCTCCGGCTCAGAAGAGCCTCTGGCTCGGAGAGGGGAGGGTAAGGGTGGGGGGGAGATTGGAAATGAATTTCCAGCCCTGAAAGGGAAACCCGTCTATGTTATTATCTGGACGACCACTCCCTGGACGATTCCCGCCAATCTGGCGATTGCCCTTCATCCTGACTTCACCTACGTTGCCGTTGATGTCGGGAAAGAGGTCTACATTTTAGCCGAAGATCTTCTCAAAACGGTGATGGAGAAGTTCGGAGTCGGGAGTTACCGGGTATTGGAAAAGTTTTCAGGCAGAAGATTGGAAAGGCTCAAATGCAGGCATCCCCTTTACGAAAGGGAGTCGGTCATCATCCTCGCCCCTTATGTCACGCTGGATGTGGGGACCGGATGCGTTCATACAGCGCCCGGTCACGGACAGGAGGACTATGAAAGCGGAGTCCATTACGGCCTGGAGATTTACAGCCCTGTTGATGATGACGGGCGGTTTACGAAGGATGTTCCCTTCTTTGCGGGCCAGTTTGTTTTCGATGCCAACGGAGCGGTGAATAGAAAATTGGCTGAAGCAGGAGCGCTTTTGAAAGAGGAGGCGATGGTCCACTCCTATCCCCATTGCTGGCGAACGAATGATCCCATCATCTTCCGGGCGACAGAACAATGGTTTATCTCGATGGAGAAGACAGGATTGAGAGGGAATGCCCTCAAATCGATCAACGAAGTGATCTGGATTCCTCCCTGGGGCAGGGACCGGATCTATGGAATGATTGAGAACCGGCCGGACTGGTGTGTCTCCAGGCAGAGGGCCTGGGGTATTCCCATCACGGTCTTCTACTGCTCCTCCTGTAACGGAACTCTGGCCACCGAGGAGACGATCGAGCATGTGGCAAAACTTTTTGAGGAGAAAGGAGCGGACATCTGGTTCGAAGGAGAGGCGGATCATCTTTTGCCGGAGGGAACTCAATGCCCCAAATGCGGGGGAAGCGGGTTTAAAAAGGAGATGGATATCCTTGATGTCTGGTTCGATTCGGGAGTCTCCTATGCGGCCGTCCTGGAGGGCCGGGATGATCTTCAGTTTCCGGCAAGCCTCTACCTCGAAGGGAGCGACCAGCACCGGGGATGGTTTCACAGCTCCCTGCTCACCTCTGTGGGAACAAGAGGCCATGCCCCCTATGTTTCAGTTCTCACCCATGGTTTTGTTGTGGACGGAGAAGGGAAGAAGATGTCCAAATCCGCCGGAAATGTGATCTCGCCGGAAGAGGTGATCAATAAGTTAGGGGCCGATGTCCTGAGGCTCTGGGTCTGTGCGGAGGATTATAAGGATGATATCAAGATTTCCGATGAGATCCTGAAGCGACTGGCTGACGCCTACTTTCGGATCCGGAATACCTACCGGTTCCTCCTCGGGAACCTCTACGATTTCGACCCCGGCAAAGACAGGATCCCTTATCGAGGCCTCGATGAGTTAGACCGATGGGCCCTCCACCGGCTACAGAAACTGATTGCCAGAGTCAGGGAGGCGTATGATCGGTTTGAGTTTCATATCGTTTACCACAGTGTCCAGAATTTCTGCGCCGTTGAGATGAGTTCCACCTATTTTGATATCCTGAAGGATCGCCTCTATACCTTCTCAAGCCATTCCCGCGGCCGCAGATCTGCTCAGACCGCCCTTTATGAAATTCTAAAAGCCCTGACCGGACTCATGGCCCCCATTCTCTCCTTTACCGCAGAAGAGGTGTGGCAGTATATCCCCGGAGAGAAAGGGACAGGGAAAGAAGAGAGCGTCCACCTCACCCGGTTCCCCGAAGTGAAGGATGAATGTCTGGATGAATCGCTCAGCGAGAGATGGGAACAGATCTGGGAGGTTCGCGCTGTGGTAAACAAAGCCCTGGAGGAAGCCCGAAAGGAAAAAAAGATCGGACTCTCTCTCGACGCCCAGGTTTATCTCTATCTACCGGAGAAGATCTATCAGTTTCTTCAACCCTACGAGAAGGATTTGAAATCAATCTTTATCGTCTCTTCGGTTACCCTTCACAGAGATGAAAAAGGCGTGAGAACAAAAGTTCTTCGGGCAGAGGGAGGGAAGTGCGAGCGATGCTGGAACTATGATATCAGCATTGGCAAATATTCGGAACATCCTGCCATCTGTGAGAGATGCGTCGAAGCGATCCAGCAATAATAGCAAAGGACAGAGTGAAAAAGGGGTTAAATAGTCGAATAGTCAGATAGTCATTTAGTCGTATAGTCAAAAAACTACGAGACTATGAGACTATAAGATCATGCGACTTTTGAATCGTATACCCTATGCCCTATGCCAATTTTGGATATTAGATATCAGAGGGACGATGAAGCGGAAATACTGGGTTCTCTCCATCACCGGTTTTGTTATTCTTCTGCTGGATCAATACACCAAATATGAAGCCCAGAAGAGAATCCACCTCCACCAGACGATAAAAGTGATCGATGGATTCTTTAACCTCACTCACCTGAGAAATCCGGGTGGAGCATTCGGAATCTTCGGAGGAGAGAGGGGAGGGTTTGGCTCTCTCTTCTTCACCGCCGTTCCTCTGGTTGCCATCGGGGCCATTCTCTACCTCTTCTATAAGCTGAAGGAGAACGAACGGCCCCTTTCTCTATCCCTTTCCTTAGTCCTGAGCGGAGCGATCGGAAATCTTATCGACCGCTTTCGATACGGAGAGGTTGTTGACTTTCTCGATTTCTACCTTTTCTCTTATCATTGGCCTGCCTTCAATATCGCCGATTCCGCCATCACCATTGGCATCGGCCTGATGGTCCTTGAGCTATTGTTTCATGATAAAAAAAGATTTATAATATCATAGTGATTCTCGCTGGTGATCTATGAATCATATGAGGAAGACCACCGGTTCATCTTTCTTAACTCCGAACTCCGAACTCTAAACTCCGAACTATGTTTCCCATCCTCCTTCGCCTGGGCAGCTTAAACATTTTTGCTTACGGGTTCTTCATTGCCATCGGGTTCATTTTGGGCTTTATTCTTGCCATGAGAAGGGCTCGAGAGCAAGGGGTTCCGGCGGAGAGGGTTGTCGATCTCTTTTTCTGCATCATCTTCTCAGCCATCATCGGATCGAGAGCCCTCTATGTCCTGGTCAATTTCGATCTTTACCGGGAAAACCCTTTGCAGATATTTAAGATATGGGAAGGCGGACTGGTCTTCTATGGAGGGCTCATCCTTGCGGCCGTTGTTTCGTTCGCGTATATGAGATGGCATCGACTTCCCGTATGGAAGTTAGCTGATCTGTTTTCACCCTCCATTGCCCTGGGGCTCTTCTTTGGCAGAATTGGTTGTTTTTTTGCCGGATGCTGCTATGGAAAAGAAACTTCACTGCCCTGGGGAATGATCTTTACGGACCCGAACTCACTGGCCCGGCTGAATGTTTCTCTTCATCCCACCCAACTCTACGAGGCAATCAGCAGTCTTGCCATTTTCTTTTTCCTGAACTGGAAGAGAAGAAAAAAGACCTTCGAAGGTCAGATCTTCTGGCTCTTTCTCCTCCTCTACTCTGTGATTCGTTTCTTTTTTGAATATCTGAGGGATGACCCAAGGGGATTCCTTTTTGGAGGTTTCCTCTCGACCTCCCAGGGGATAGGAATCTCTTTGGCCATTGTTTCCCTTTTTATGTTATTCTATTTAAAGAGAGATAAGAGGAGATAGAGAAGGTGGCTGTTCTGGAAATCCTCAAATATCCTCATCCCATTTTGAAAAAACGCTCCAAAGAGGTGGAACGGGTCGATGCGGAGGTAAAAAAATTGATTCAGGATATGGCAGAGACCATGTACCATGCCAATGGGATAGGACTGGCAGCCTGTCAGATCGGTGTTCCCCGGAGGGTGATTGTGCTGGATGCCAGTCCTATTGATCCCAAACAGGGCTTCTTCGCTATGATCAATCCCGAAGTCCTCTCGGAAGAGGGGGAGATCGAACATGAAGAGGGATGCCTGAGTGTGCCCGATTGTTTGGAGAAGGTGAAGAGGAGGGAGAAGATCTGCGTGAGGGGAATTTTACCGGAGGGAGAGAGGATCGAGGTCTCAGGAGAGGGGATACTGGCCATCGCTCTCCAGCACGAGATCGATCACATCAACGGTGTTCTCATCCTGGATAGAATGAGCCGGCTTAAGAGGGAGATTTATCGAGACAAGTTGAAGAAAGAAAAGCGAAAGGAAGAAAATCATTGAGCGGATCTCCCTGGCGAACCATTTTTTTCGGAACCCCGTCCTTTGCCATTCCCGTTCTGAACGGGCTGTTTCAGGGGGAGGATGAGGTCGTGGCAATTGTCACTCAACCGGATCGGGCGAAAGGAAGGGGTCAAAAGATCACTCCTTCTCCTGTTAAGGAGCTTGCCCTCCAACATGGGATCATCCCTCTTCAGCCGGAGAAGGTGAAGGAGGGGGGGGTTCTGGAAGCCATTAAGAACCTGAACCCTGACCTCTTTGTGGTGGTGGCTTTCGGTCAGATCTTGCCGAAGCCCCTGCTCGAGACTCCCAGGTTCGGAGCGGTCAATCTCCATGCCTCGCTTCTGCCAAAATATCGAGGGGCCGCTCCAATCGCCTGGGCGATCCTCAAAGGAGAAAAGGTGACAGGAGTTACCACGATACTGATGGATGAGGGCATGGATACCGGAGACATCCTGATGCAGGCTGAGATTCCGATAGAGGAAGAGGATACCGCAGAGACGCTCCAGGAGAAGTTATCCTCATCAGGGGCTCAATTACTGACGGAAACAATAGAAAGGATGAAGGCAGGGAACATTTCTCCTCTGCCTCAGGATCATTCGAAGGCGACCTATGCCCCTCCGATTAAGAAAGAGGATGGCCGAATCGATTGGAATAAGGGAGCAGAGGAGATCGACCGTCAGGTTCGGGCCTTCAACCCGTGGCCCGGGGCCTTCACCGGATGGGAGAATCGACTCCTCAAAATTTACCATGGCGAGGTTCGGAAGGGAAGGCCTCAGGGAAAGGCAGGCGCTGTGGTCTGGGTAGGATCGGATTTTATTGAAGTCGAGACAGGAAGGGATTCCTTCTTGATCAAAGAGGTTCAACCGGAAGGGAAGCGGAGGATGAGCGTCAGGGATTTCCTCTCCGGACATTGTATCCCGGTTGGCACTGTTTTTCATTAGAATTCGGATTTCGGATTCCCCCTCACCCCGCCTTCTCCCCTTGGGGACAGATTTCAAATCTGTCCCCGATTGAGGGGAAGGGTGAGGGGCCGCATTCCGCAATAAGATTTTGGAGTTATTTTGGAACCTACGCCTAAAAAAAGAATCTTCATCGGATTGCTGGTGTTGACCTGCCTGATCCTCTGTTTTTTTATCTTTCTCTTCTGGTATGTCCCACTGGTGGGATTGAAGAGCATCCATCCCTCTTTTCCATTGATATACAGCCTCATCCTCGCTGTCTTTATCTTCCTGATGGTCTTCGGAGGTCTGCTCCTTGTCTTCACCATCCTTCGGGGCAAGGACATCCTCTTCTCCCATCGACTGAGGGGAATCGTGGCCAAGGTTCTCTTTCCCTTCATGATCCTGATGGGAAGATTGGTAGGGGTATCGAAGGAGAGGGTTCAGCAGTCCTTCATCGAGTTGAACAACCATCTCGTACGATCGAACCATCACAGCGCCCGGCCCAACCGACTGCTTCTCCTCCTTCCACACTGTATTCAGGATTTCGATTGTCAGATCAGGATCACCGGAAATGTGAAGAACTGTAAAGGATGCGGCAAGTGTGAGATTAAGGATCTGATCGAACTGGCTGATCACTATCAGGTGAAGATCGCTGTGGCAACCGGAGGGACATTGGCCCGGAGAATCATCGTGGAAAACAGGCCAGAGGCAATCGTGGCTGTCGCCTGCGAACTCGACCTGACGAGCGGCATCCAGGATACCTATCCCATTCCGGTGATCGGCATCCTCAACGAACGGCCTTTTGGTCCCTGCATCAACACCAAGGCCGATATTCAAAAAGTGAAGAAAGCCCTTTTGGACTTCCTCGAACCCTAAAATCTAAAATCCCCCTTTACTCCCCCCTTTGCCAAAGAGACTGTGTCGCAATTAGCCGTTCGCTCAGGACAGGCCCTGTCGAACCATGAACGGACTTGTGACACAGCCTGAAAGGGAAGGTGTGAAAAAATCACATTTCCCGGATCGGCATCGTTCCGGCTCGCATGGTTGGGGGGATTGGAGAAGCTTTAGGGCGGAACATCTGATATTTAACTATGTTGTCTAAATCTGGGTAATAGCTCTGTTTTACCGAAAACGAAGGTTACCCATAACATCTAATGACCCGCCTTCTAAAGCTTCGACAAGACGCTCAACCATGCGGACCGAGGCACAGGCCGCCATTTTTTTCACAGTTTCAGGGGGGATTTGAGATTTGACAAATCTCATCGAAATCATTATATTATGTGCTAAAAAGGAGGTTGAACGATACGATGAACCATTTTAAGACATTCCTTTTAATGCTGGTATTAACCGGTCTCTTCATCCTGGTGGGTTCTGCCATAGGAGGAAAGAGCGGGGCGGTTTATGCCTTCGTCTTTGCCGCCCTCATGAATTTCTTCGCCTACTGGTTCAGTGATAAGATCGTTCTACGGATGTATAGGGCAAAGGAAGTGACACAGGGAGATGCCCCCGAACTTTATCAAATTGTTTCAGACCTGACCAATAAAGCCAGCCTTCCAATGCCAAAGGTCTATATCATGGAGAATGATACCCCCAATGCCTTTGCCACAGGACGTAACCCGGAGCATGCGGCCGTTGCTGTAACCAATGGCATCCTCCGAATTTTATCAAAAGAGGAATTAGCAGGAGTCATTGGCCACGAACTATCCCATATCAAACATCGGGACATCCTCATCAGCACAATCGCCGCCACCATTGCCGGCGCGATCAGCATGCTTGCCTCCATTGCCCGCTGGGGTGCGATCTTCGGAGGAGGTCGGTCTGACAATGAAGAAGGAGGGGGTGGAAATAATTTCCTCTTCGTCATCCTCTTCACGATGGTTGCCTCGATTGCGGCCATGCTCATACAGATGGCGATTTCCCGGTCAAGGGAGTATCTGGCTGACGAAGGAGGAGCACACCTCAGCCATCCCCTCTCGCTTTCAAAGGCCCTTGGCAAGTTAGACATGGCGGCCCACCGGATTCCCATGGAGGCCAATCCATCGACTGCCCATATGTTCATCGTCAACCCGCTAAGAGGGGGAGGGGTTCTTTCCCTTTTCAGCACCCATCCACCGATTGAAGAACGAATCGCCAGACTTGAGGAGATGGCGAGGACAGGAAGTTTTTGAGGAAAAAGACCCCGAGGGCGATCTGCCTTGAGATCCTGAATCGGATGGAGAAAGCGGATCGCCATCCCGATCATCTTTTAAACGATTCCTTTAAACGATACCGACACCTCACTCCCCTCGACCGAGCCTTCCTCACAGAGTTGACCTATGGAATCCTGCGATGGAGAGAGAAACTTGACTGGTCCATCCGTCATCTCTCAAAGATCGATTTCGCAAGGGTCGAATTAGAGACCCTCAACATCCTTCGTCTCGGGCTCTACCAGATCCAGTTCTTATCCAGGACCCCGAATGCAGCAGCGGTGAATGAGTCTGTCGAACTCGCCAAAAAGTTTCGAGGCCGCGGAGGTGGAGGTTTTGTCAATGCGATCCTCCGCTCCTTTCTTCGTAAGAAAGAGGAGATCCCTTATCCGGATATCGATCAGGAGACGGCCCTTTATCTCTCAGTCACCCAATCCCATCCTCTCTGGTTGATTCGGAGGTGGATCGAGGAGATGGGCATCGAAGAGACGTTGAGGATCTGCGCCTTCAACAATCGGATATCACCGCTCACCCTTCGCACCAATACGTTGAAGCTATGCAGGGAAGAACTGATTGAGAAATTGAAGGGGAGGAGGTTCAATCCGCTACCAACGCCTCTTTCAGAACAGGGAATTCTTTTCGACGATCCTCCCCCTGTCTCCGAACTGCCCTTCCTTAATGAAGGTCTTTTTGTCATCCAGGATGAGGCCTCCCAACTTGTCACACCCATATTGGATCCAAAACCAGGCGAGAGGGTTCTTGATGGTTGCGCTTCACCGGGCGGGAAGACCTCCCACATCGGCCAGAGGATGAAGAACGAAGGAGAGATCTATGCCATCGACCTCAACAGGGAGAAATGCGACCTGATCAATACGCTCTGTTTGAGATTGGGGGTGACGATTGTCAGGACGATGATAGGAGATGCCACACAAACACTACCCCTTCCCGAAGGGATGAAATTCGACCGAGTACTGGCAGATGTCCCCTGTTCCGGCTTCGGAACACTGCGGAGGAACCCGGATTTAAAGTGGAGAAAGGGAGAGGGGGATATAAGGAGGTTGGGCGAACTCCAGGGGGCCATTTTGGAGAATCTCTCAGGATATGTGAAAGAGGGAGGCATTCTCGTCTACAGCACCTGTACGGTCTTTTGTGAGGAGAACGAAGAGGTCGTAGAAAAATTCTTAGATGGACACAAAGAATTTCGATTGGATCCCATTGGCGAAGTCTTGCCGAGGAAATACCACCCCTTCACCAAAGATAGATACCTCAAGACCTTTCCTCCTCGGGATGGTATGGATGGTTTTTTTGTTGCCCGACTAATAAAACTTAAACCCCCTCCCCTCTGCTATTCTATACACCCTCCCGCCAGGGGAGGAGAGTTTTAAAGTTCATCCTTTTCAATGTCTCTTTTATAAAAGGAGGGAAATCCTTGTGAAAAAGATTCTTTTGGGAGCAACCTGTTTTGTTTTGCTCCTTCTTGCCGCCCAGAGCTTTGCCCAGGAGGATAAGATTGTCCGGATTGCCATTGAGACCGCCAGGGCTCATATGCGGATACCGAGAGAGATGGAGGTCAGGTTTATTGAGAAGAAGAAGAGCCCCATCCCCGGCTTCTACTCCGTGAAGATATTGGTTCTGGCTCCGGACAGGGAGACGCCTGTGATCGTCTATGTGGATGAGGCAGGCGAGAAGGTCATTCTGGGAGCACTGATTATAAAGGGTGAGAATGTGGCTATCAAGGAGGCAGGAGAACCCACGCCACGAAAGATTGATATGAGCCAGCTCGAAATTGAAAAATCGCCTTTCAGGGGAAGCCCCGGGGCAAAGGTGACGATCGTCGAATTCTCAAATTTCCGGTGTTCCTACTGCCAGCTCTCATGGGCGAAGATGGAGAAGATGCTGGAAAGGCA
>JASEIE010000005.1 GCA_030024065.1 Thermodesulfobacteriota bacterium | reverse complement strand
CCTCGTTGTAGGCAGGAATGATTATTAAAACTTGCCTATTTTCAATCTGGTGAGACATAAAAATCCATCTTCTTTGATATGCAAATTCCAGACCTTTTTAGGGAACATAGATGTTGTTGTAATTTTTATTCTTTATAAGGTATATTGTCAATAGCTTGACATGGTTTTAAAAACCATGGCAGTTTTCTTGCGATACTAAGTAACTTGAAGTAGGGAGTTCTAACATTTGTCTTATCCATTAGCATCTATAATTATCGTTAACTGGAATGGAAGGAAGCATTTGGAGGTTTGTCTCGGATCACTCCAGAAACAAACTTATCCCAATTTTGAAGTTATTTTGGTTGATAATGCATCTATGGATGGTTCGGTTGAATTTCTACAGCAGAAATATTCGAACTTTGCAAGAATAATACAGAATAAAGAGAATTTAGGATTTGCAGGTGGAAATAATGTCGGCATTAAGGCGGCTAAAGGCAAATATATCCTATTATTAAACAATGATACCGAGGCTCATGATATGTGGATAGAAGAATTAGTTAAGATCGCTGAGAAGTACCCTTCAGCCGGTATGTGTGCCTCTAAGATTCTCTCATTTTATGATCGTGACATCATAGATGTAGTCGGACATCTTCTATACAGGGATGGTTTAAATAGGGGTCGTGGAAGGTTGGAAAGAGATGTGGGTCAATATGATAAAGTTGAAGAAGTGTTCTTCCCAAGTGGTTGTGCAGCACTATATAGAAGAGAGATGCTGGATGATATCGGTGGTTTCGATGAAACCTTTTTTGCCTATGGGGATGATACGGACATAGGTCTCCACGGGCGTCTTGCCGGATGGAAATGTCTGTATGTCCCAACGGCCATTGTCTATCATAAATATTCAGGTTCCACTTCAGCCTATTCTCCACAGAAAGCCTTTTGGGTTGAAAGAAACCGCGTGTGGGTCCTTATTAAATATTTCCCATTTTCCATGATTCTAACAAGTCCTTTCTACACTTTTATCCGATTTCTCCTCCAGGCATACGGTGCCATTACAAAAAAAGGTGCAGCAGGAAAGTTTGTTAATGAGTACTCCTATAAACAGCTTATTATAATCCTAATCAAGGCATATTGGGCGGCATTAAAAGGATTTCCTGAAATGTGGAAAAAAAGAAAGGAGATAATGTCAATGACAAAGGTCAGTAAGGCTGAATTCGTACGTTGGCTAAGAGAATATCGCATTGGCGTTAAGGAACTTTCCTTGAAGGAATAGTCAGTCGAATTCATTCCCCTCTAAAACACACCAAACTCTTATACAGTTCAACATACTGGGGGACAATCTTATCGAGGCTGTAACATCCCCTGATGGTTTGAAACGCATTTGAGGCAATTGATCTTGCAAAATCTTCATCTTGAAGGAGCTTAAGTATTCCCCGTACCAGACTTTTTGAATCGCCTGGTTCGGCCAGTATGCCATTTTCTCCATCTCGTACAATATCCACAACTCCACCTATTCTCGTGGCTACCACTGGGAGCCCACACGCCATCGCCTCTAAAAGGGAGTTCGGCATACCCTCTTGAAGCGATGGTAAGACAAAGATATCTGTCGCATGTAAGAAATCTATAATATGATGGACACTTCCCTTGAAATCAACCGAACTGTCAATCCCCATACCTGTAACCTGTTCTCTCATTTCTTCCAGTAATGGACCGTCCCCTAAGAGAAGCAGTCGCAAATCAGGAAAATTGGTTACAACTTCCCCCCATGCCTCTAAAAGAAAGTTAACTCCCTTGCGGGGGATAAACCTTCCACTGAAGGTTACTACCTTGTTATTTTGGTAACCCAATTTCATCTTTATTTTGCTCTTAACATGGGAAGAACATAGTGAAAATATCGTGAAATCTATAAAGTTAGGAATTTTATTAATCTTCTTCAATGAAAATCCATCTTTTTGCAAACCCTCCTTAATCTCCGTAGTTGTAGCAATAAAGGCATCCACCATATGTAATAGTCTAATAATCATGTTACCCAAGCCAAAATAACGCCCTCGCATTGAGCCCGCCTCTGTGCCGACCTTAGCTGCTGCAACCTTAGCAATAACCCTCTTTCGAAGAATTTTTAAAAGAGGTAGGTTAAAAAAGAGGGGTAGGCTAGCCCCATGAAAATGAACGATATCATACTCTTTCCGCTTCCAGAGAAGTAAGAGAGCACAGCTCACAGAAAAGGTTAAGGAAACCAGGATATTAATCAGCTCGACCTTTTCATAGGTATGGAGATAAGGCATGATTGACCAAGCTCGATAAACACGAACCTTCTGACTGAAAACTGCCGGCGGCATACCCTTCATCCTTCTGGCAATAACGAAAACACGGATCCCTTCCTCTGCTAACCTTTCTGTAAGGAGTTGAGCCTGCTTGCCAACACCACCAAGGGAAGGGTGATAGAGAGGAGATACCACACAAACTCTCAAAACCTGTTTGTTCATATGCTTACATTAGGGAACATCGATAAACATCCGGTGCCAGAGTTCCAGCATCAGGAGATTCCAGATATGATAATGCCAGTTCCATTTGGCTGAACAGTGCTCATCAAGCATCTTCTGGATGAAATCCTTTTTGAAATAACCCCGTTCCAGGCTCCGTTGCCCGAGTAGTAAATCATAGGCCATCGGCTTAAGCTCATTTCGGAGCCAGTGGTCAATTGGGACTCCAAAGCCCATCTTCTTACGGTCGAGTATCTCTGGAGGGAGGATGTTCCGTAAGGTCTGTTTTAGTATCCATTTGGTCTTTTTACCCCTGAGTTTTAATTCTGCAGGTATTTTCGCCACAAATTCCATGAAGACATGGTCCAGAAAGGGGGAACGGGCCTCCAGGGAATTGGCCATCGAGGTGATGTCCACCTTGACCAGCAGGTCATCGGGCAGGTACATCATGACATCCGAATAGAGCGTTGAGTCTATAAAATCATCGGCCTCTGCCTCCTGATATTTTTCAAGCAGAAGCTCATTAGAATCTATCCCATTCATCCGGGCCTTGAAATCTTCGGTATAAAGCTGCCCCTTCTTTTCATTATCAAAATGACACAGCCACCCAAGGTTTCGTATCTCTGGCGACTTGTTCAACTCTTCCGAAAATCGTTTAAGGACCCAAATGAAATTGTTTTGATTCTGGCCACTGGGTAGCTTTGAGATAATAGACTGGACCCATCGAGGGTTGAATGTCCTCAGAATTTTGTCATATCGTCGGGCGAACTCGTTCGCGGCATAGCGGCCATAGCCCGCAAAGTTTTCATCCCCGGCATCTCCATTCAGGGCAACGGTGACATGCTCCCGGGCCAGTTTAGACACATAATATGTCGGAATAGCCGAGGAGTCCGCGTAGGGCTCATTGTAGTACCAGACCAGCTTGGAAAGGACCTCCACCGCATCCGGTTTGACCTTGAACTCCGTGTGGTCCGTCTTGAACCGGTTTGCTACGATACGGGCGTAAGGGAGTTCATTGTAGCTCGCCTCATCAAACCCGATCGAGAAGGTCTTCACAGGTTGATTCATCAGCCGGCTCATCATGGCCACGACCGCGCTGGAATCCACCCCCCCACTCAAGAAAGCACCCAGCGGGACATCACTGATGAGCCGCAGGCGGACCGCCTCCTCAAACCGAACCAGTAACTCCTCTTCCAACTGTCGCCGCTGTCTATCCGTAGTGACCGGGTATTTGGGAAGATAGCTGAGCTTCCAGTATCTATTCACTTCGACCTTCCCGTCCTGGCAGAGCAGATAATGGGCGGGGGGCAGTTTGCTGAGTCCCTTGAAGGCGCAAAAGGGCGAGGGGACATATTGATACGTCAGGTAGTGGTGGATCGCCACCGGGTCCACTTCCCTCTTAACCTCTGGATCCTCTAAGATCGCCTTGATCTCGGAGGCGAAAATAAGACAGGTGGGGCCGGCGCGATAGAATACAGGTTTTTTACCGAGCCGGTCCCGGGCAAGGAACAGAAGCTGCTTTCTGGCGTCCCAGATGGCAAATGCAAACATTCCCCGTAGCCTTTGGAGACAGTCCACACCTTCTGCCTCGTAAAGATGCAGCAACACCTCTGTATCGGACCGGGATCTAAAACGATATCCCTTCTTTTCCAGGTCACCCCGCAGATCCAAAAAGTTGTAGATCTCCCCGTTGAACACGATCCATACCGTTCCATCCACATTGGACATCGGCTGATGACCAGCCGGAGACAGGTCGATAATGCTCAACCGGCGGTGACCCAGCCCAATAGGGCCATCAGTATAGACCCCCTCATCATCCGGTCCCCGATGCACCAACACGGAGCACATACGCCGGATCAACCCCTCCTCCACCGGCCATGCCGCATCGTAATTTAATTTTCCACAGATTCCACACATACACTCTCGATAGCATCTTCATATTGCCTTACAATCTTCTCTGCCCGGAAGTCTTCTGCCCGCTTCTTCCCAGCTTCCCCTAATCTTTTTCTAAAACCTTCATCTACCAGAAGCCTTTTAATAGCATCGGCAAGTGATTTCTCATCCCCTGGGGGAACAAGCAGGCCATTCACTCCGTCTGTAATTATCTCCTCTGGTCCTGTGGGACAGCGTGTCGCAATACATGGTATACCAAGCGCCATCGCTTCCACCAAGACGTTTGGAAAACCTTCATAAAGGGATGAAAGGACAAAGATTGAAGATCTTGTGAGATATTTATAAGGGTTCATTACAAAACCGGGTAAATGAACCCTCTCCTGAATCCCTACTTGACTGATCAATCTTTCAAGGTGATTTCTCTCCTTCCCTTCACCAAGGATCACCAAATATGTTGGGTGCCTTTCAACAACTTGAGAAAAAGCACGAATAAGATAATTAAACCCCTTTTGAATACTGAGCCTTCCGGTGGAGATAATGATGGGTAACAAAGGATCAAACCCTGTCAGATTGACCGGCTCCTTGGATAATTTATTAACTCCCTGAATGTCTACCGTGTTATTAATAACCTTGACCCTGGCTGGCAATAAGGGAGCCCTCTCCAACAATTCCTGTCTCATCTGCTGCGTCACGGCGAGAACCCTGTCAGCAGTTGGATAAAATAGGCGGATGATCCACTTCCTGATCCACTCAGTCATTCGCCCTTCATAAGAGAGAGCAAGGGTATACCGTTCGCTCACAATCACTTTTCTTTCGCCTCGACCAAGCCACTTTTCCAGTAAAACAATAAAATTGGGATACCACATGAAGCTGAGTACAACGTCGGGTCTCAGCATCGATACGTATTTTTTATATCTAAAGTAGATGAGCCACCTGAATATAAAATAGTATTTACAATGAACAAGCGAATGGATGGCAACATCAGAGGGTACATGATCCAGAAAAGCACCTACCTTCCGAAAAAGGACCAAATGAGGATCAAACCTTGCCCGGTCCATATTCCGTAGGATCCGAATCAACACCCTTTCTGCACCCCCCCCAGAGAGGGTCGGTATCACAAAAACAACCTTTCGTCGAGAGTCCATATCAACCTTTTTTACCCCGAATGCAAATCGGGTACTCGAAAATTTCAATCTCGGTAAACCCTTTTTCCTTAAACCAACGAAAAACCTCTGGGTATGTGTGCTTATTCTGATATTTTGGGGTATACCAGTCAAAGGTATCCAGCCATCTCCATCTCCAGTTTGGCCAGTTTGCAGTCGGCAAAAGGAACTGCAAGGCTAAACCTATCATTGGAATTTTATGAATATAATAAAGTGGTATTGCAATCGTTGAAAGGTAATAAACAAGCCTAAGAGGAAGGCGAATTGTGATTTTCCGCCAAATATTACTAAAGTAGCAGTACTCCCCGAAATGATAGACGAATATGGACATCTCCCCGCCCTTTTTTAGTAGCGGGACAATGGAGTTGAATGCCGCTCGGGTGTCCGGGGTATGATGTAGCACTCCAATGGAATAGATTAAATCAAATGTGTCTGGCTTGAAGGGGAGATTAAACAAATCTGCCTGAATGATATGAACATTCTCTCTTTGACCGGTGTTCTTGTATGCCGCATCCACCGCATAACTTAAATCGACCCCCACTATCTCTCCTCCCCATCTTGAAACGACCTCAGCATATCTTCCCGCCCCTACCCCTGCATCCAGGATAAGCTTGCCCTTTAGCGTCTCCCTGGTCCAACCTGTATTCTTTCTGAAAAATTGTTCTGATAAATCTGTATTGTTAAGGATATCGATTTGGACATCATGAAATTTATTCCATTCGAAGCTAAAGGTGTCGACATATCGATCTGCCACGACAAAACGGGGAACAAATTCCTTAATGAGATACTCAGCGGAACAGGGTCCACACCGAAGGCTCCCTGTTTTAATTCTGCCTTGATCAACAACCTCCTTATATAATTGCAGAGTGCCCTTGCAACTAGGACAACAAATAATTTCAATCAATTTTTCATGCATAAAATAACCATACACCCTTCATGATGCCTCTAATCGAGATTAAGCCAACTCTTTAAATACCTTGGCAATCTTAGCCGAGACAACTGACCGACTAAAATGCTGTTCAACGATGAAGCGGCCTGTCGCCCCACACTTAATACCAAGATCACGGTCCTTATAAAGTTGATCTAAGGAATCATACCAATCTGCCTCACTCTTGGCAGGAAACCCTACCTTATCCATGGATAGGATCTCGGCATTCATACCTACTGGCGAGACCACAACGGGTACACCGGATGCCATGTACTGCAACATCTTGAAGCTGCACTTACCACGGCTCCAATCGTCGTTAGGAAGAGGCATAAGGCCGACATCCATCTGTCGCACTGCCTGGGCCTCAACGGCCGGAGACCATTTGATATACTGAACCCACTCCGGACGCAGTCTGCGAAAACTGGGCGGTTGATCTGCGATCACCAACAACTCTGCGTCATGGTTTTTTAAAAAGTCTTCCAACGCTCTTTCGATCTCATAAATATAGGTAAAGTTACTGCTCAATCCCGTCCAGCCAATCACGAAGTGTTTATTATTAGGAATATCAGAGCTTCTACGTGGCAGGAAACGCTCCGTGTCGATAGCTGTTGGGACTATCCGAATGTCTCGCGCATGAGAACTGAACCAGTCAGCAATATAGGCGTTACCCGCCAACACCACCTCAGCCCCCTTCGCAATCTTAATTACGGTTGAGCGCCCAAAGGGGTGCGTTAGCCAGATCGCGTCATCCACATCAAAAACATACGGTCGCTTTAATAAAGGTTCGAGAGTGAGACAGCCAGGAAGCAATTCTCGCTCAAGCCACGTTATTTGAGCTTTCCAACTTCCCATAACACCTGGCACACGCGTTAGGAGCTTGACACCTTGCCATAACGTATAGATGGGCCATATATATTTGGGGCTTTCAGCCTGGGATATTCCAGGAAAGCGCGCGTACTTATCAATGGCTGGTGTATATTCTCGTACATCGAATCCTGCCTTTCGGAGTGGCTCGATGTGTTGGCGAACACGGAACCGGGATGAGGGCATATTTTTACCGCTTGTCAGGGCAGCCACCCTAATCATAGCACCTTCCATACCTCAGTTAACAAATTGCTGTTATTCACTTTGAATTTAGTATGTTGATCCAAACCTCTCTTAATTGCTTTCGTTGGTTCTCTACGTTGAAATCCTGTTCAACTTTTTTCCGGCCAGCTTCTCCCATGGATTTTGTCATTTTTTCATTCTGAAGAATAGCAATCACGGCCTTCGCCATTTCTCGGTACTCACCAAAGGGAATGACGCGGCCAGTGATATGATCTGTTACAGCTTCCGCCATTCCTCCAACGTCGAATGTGACAACAGGCTTTCCCAAGGCCATCGCCTCCAGTGCAACAAGCGACATACCTTCTGTAAAGGAGCAGATTGCCAGGATATCCAAACGATTCATGAGAGCGAGTAAATCTGGCACAAACCCCGTAATGGTCACGTAGTCACTGACCCCTAAGGTTTCGCAAAGTTTCAATAAGTCATGGTAGTATTGTAATTCAGCTTGGGTATACCGGCCAATAATTATAAATTTTACATTCTGTACTTTCTTAATGACTTCAGCAGCCATCCGGATAAAGTAACTATGTCCTTTCAATACATGGAGGGGGCCAACTAAGCCTATAACATATGTCCTCCCATTTATTCCATACTGATCAAAAGGCACATTCCTTGGGAATGTATCAAATACAGATATATCGATCGCCTCATTGATTCGCACTATTTTTGAGCAGTCTCCAGAAGGTCGAAAAGTTCCTAACATGGCGTTGGAGATAAGGACAACTTTGTCATTAATGGAATAGATCATCTTAAATACTAATTTTCGTACAAAAATGGGTGAAATCGTTTCGTGAATCATAACGACGCTTGGGATTCTAACAATCCATGTCGCGATCATTCCATGAAATATGACACTCGTATTTGAAAACACCAAATTGATATTATTCTTTTTAATAAACTTTATTAATGCGATGATGTTCAGGAAGCACGTGTAGGCAGCGGTGATGTACCCACGGGGATCAAAATATGAAGGAAGCCAGCCTTCCCGGGTAATAAGGACTTTTTCACACAGAGGGTAAATCTTTTCAAGCATCGGTCCCTGTGGACACGCGACATAAGGAATAAATAGATCTCTGTCAAGGTGCTTCAGGATATTCAGGAAGACCTTCTCTGCCCCTCCATACTGCATATTATGGGCGACCAGAAGGATCCTGTACTTTTTAGAATCGCTCTCTTTATTCATGGCGAACACCACCCAAGAGTGCCCTGACACTATGGATAACCATGTCCATTTGTTTGTTATTCATTTTAGGGAACAATGGGAGTGTGACCAGTTTTTTTGCCATCTCTTCAGTCTTAGGAAAGGACCCCTTGGGATAGCCAAGTAATTTCCTATAATAATCAAGCAGATGCACAGGGGGATAATGGATGCTTGTCTGTATGCCCCGGGATTTTAATCCCGCCATCATGTCAGGCTGATTCATTTTAGGGGTGTTTAGCACAATTGGGAAAAGATGATAAGCGGAGTTACCGCGAAATGTTTTAAAAGGAATTTCGATTCCTTTCATATCTGTTAACTGCTCCACGTAACGCTTGACAAGTGTCCTCCTTTTTCCATTGTTTGATTCAAGGCTTCGCAACTGGACTAAACCGATGGCTGATCTGATTTCATCGATTCGGTAATTGTAACCAAGCATGGTGACATCGTAGCTGGAGGCATGGCCACGATGTCTATCCCAGGTCAAGGCCGTCATGCCATGCGAGCGAAACACGCGTATCTTTTTGGCAAGGTCGTCGTGATTGGTGACCACCATCCCCCCCTCACCGGTGGTCATGTTTTTATTTGAAAAAAAGCTAAAGCAGCCGATGTCACCCATGGCGCCACATTTCTTTCCTTCAAATTCAGCCCCGATCGCATGTGCAGCGTCTTCGATGACAAAAAGTTTTAGACGTCTGGCAATATCTATGATCTTCTTCATATCACAGGGATATCCTCCATAATGCACAACAGTGATGGCCTTTGTCTGTGGAGTAATTTTAGCCTCGATATCCTCTGGTGAAATATTCAGATTGTCCATACCTATAATATCAGCAAAAACTGGCTTTGCGCCTGTATAAAGAATAGAATTGGCTGTGGCCACAAATGTCAGAGAGGGACAGATCACCTCGTCTCCTATGCCAATTCCCAGGACCTGATGCGCGATGTGCAGGGCGGCTGTTCCGTTGGTCACTGCAAAAGCATGCTTCACGCCCAGGTACCTGGCAGCCTTTTCCTCAAATTCTTCGGTCACTGGGCCCATGGTTAGCCAGCGGGATTTGAGGACTTGCGACACGGCCGCAATTTCTTCCTGCCCCAGATCGACATCGGCCAGGGAGACCTTCCATTCAGTCAATTTTAAATTCCTTTCTTCGTTTTTCGAATTCCTCGATAGCACGGGTATAATCGTCATGCCGTCCGATATCCAGCCAATAACCATCAAATGGATAGGCGACAACCCTATCCTGATTTGCCAGAAGGGTCTTCACCAGATCAGGGAAATCCAGGTGTTGTCTATGCTTGATGTACTTTAACACGGCCGGTTCAAAAATATAGACTCCCATACTAACGAGATATTCCAAGACGGGTTTTTCCTCGTAGCCGTTAATCTCCTGAGAATCTCCCTTTTCGATTACACCAAAATCGATCTTGACATTCCTTTTAAAAGTTGCGATGGTGGCAATTCCTTTCTGAAGTCGATGAAAACTGAGAAGGTCAGAATAGTCTAACGTTGTCAGAACGTCGCCATTCATCACAAGGAATGTATCAGTCAAGTTTTTAATCAGCGAGAGAGGACCCGCTGTCCCTAAGGGCTCATCTTCAAGACAATAATCAATTCTGACACCAAACTTGCGACCATCTCCAAAAAAGGCCTCGAGAAGCTCCGCCAGATGTCCTACTGCAAGAGTAACCTCCGTAAATCCATACTGCTTGATTTGCCTGATCACCACTTCCAGTATAGGCATGTCGCCTATGGGCATCAAGGGTTTAGGCAGCACGGTCGTATAGGGTAATAATCGCGTTCCCTTTCCCCCTGCTAAGATTACTGCGCGCATAAGATTATCCTAAACGTTATACCGATCCACTTTATATCGATTCATATGCCCTGTGATCCATTCAATCGTTCTCTTCAATCCCTCATCCAAGGGGACTTTGGGTTCCCAATTGAGCAGCCTTTTGGCCTTTGAATAGTCACAAATAAGCCGCTCCACTTCGCTATTCTCCGGCCGGACCCTCGTCTCATCAATAACAATATTATCTGGCTTACCTAAGATTTGAAGGATCTTTGAAGCCAGTTTCCCAATAGAGATTTCTTTGCCCGACCCAACGTTGATAACTTCACCTGTAGCAGCCATAGACTCTGCAATTTTAATAAATCCTTCTACAGTGTCTTGTACGTAGAGTAGATCTCTTGTCGGGTGTAGTGATCCGAGCCGCACCTCACCACTGGACAATGCCTGTGAAATGATCGTCGGAATCACAGCTCTGGCCGATTGCCGAGGGCCGAAGGTGTTAAAGGGTCTTAGGATTGCCACCGGGAGTCTAAAAGCCCGATGATAACTCTCAGCCAGTTTATCCGCCCCGATTTTACTGGCGGAATAAGGGGATTGGCCCCGGAGGGGATGTTCTTCATTGATCGGTGTATATTGCGCAGTGCCATAAACCTCGCTGGTGGAGGTGTAAACCAATTTTTCTATTTCATAGTCCTGACAGGCCGCCAAGATATGGGTCGTTCCTAAGATGTTTGTCTGAACGAAGTCCATCGGATGAACATAAGAATACGGAATGGCAATCAAGGCTCCCAGATGAAAGATAACTTCCTGATCCTTGACTGCCTTTCTCACCGCATCTGGATCCTTTAAATCTCCCCTAACTATTTCTAAAGTCTTCTGAATGACATGAGGGAGCAATTCGATCAAACCCAAATCATTTCGGGAATTATAGCGCACAAATACACGCACATTAGTCCCCAGCTCGACCAGCCTCTCAGTGAGGTGACTCCCGATGAATCCCCCCGCCCCCGTCACTAAGACCCTTTTACCTGTCCAATTCAATGAATCCTCCTTTTCCTTATGGAAATAAGATAATGCGTCCTCAAGAACTGTAGTTTCAGGAGTATTTCGGACAGTATCCACGAAGTAAAGCTCAATGAAGCCAACGGAAAATAAAGGGAAACTGCCCTCGCCTGGATTTCACAGTCTGAAAACAACGAAATAATCTCACGGCGACCGATGGCCTTTATAGTGGTTTCTGCCCTTTTTATCTTTGGGACTTGCTCTATGTAATCACTCCTCTTAATGAGCCTTGCTCCTTTCTTCAATACCCTGCTCAGCACGTCCGCTAAAATCAAAAAAACTGAGAGGAGATAACTTGAGGGGCGCATGTCATACCAGACAATCAACCCATCATCCTTCAGAACCCGCAGCATTTCCTTTGCTAGTGCAGCCTTAACATGATCATTAAGAACAGAAGAAAAACAGGTAAACTGAGTGATGATGTCAAAGCTTTTGTCCGGGAAATCGATCTTTTCAGCATTACCGAGTATAAAAGTTATATTCGGGCTTGTTTCCCTGGCCAGCTTAACTCGATGTTCCATAAGATCTATGCCATAGAGATTAAATGGCTGTGCCCCATAGTCAATAAATCTTCTCAACAGAGCCCCTGTGCCACACCCAACATCCAGAATTTTCGTTTTTGTGAGATCACTCAGGCCGTGAAGAGCCAAAAGTTTTAATATTTCCCTTTCCCGTTCGTGAATCAAGAAGAGATTAGCCGGGTTGAAATACGTCCAGACCTTGGCCTCATCGCTTTCCAGGTCTCGCTTCCGATACTCATCCATGATGCGTTCAATCTCTGTCTTCAACGATTAGCTCTTTATATATAGAGAACAATGAAATATTTGCTCTATTCAGTCCAGATATTGAGTTTTCATCTATGAATCATCCACCAAATACCACACAACTACATCGCGTTAAACTTGCCATGTCTACCATCGTAGGAGCAGCCCTCCATTCTGTATCGGGATTGACCAAGGCGTCTCCGTGGATGCGGGTACCGCTATCTCCTGACACAAAGAGTCGATCTTTAGACGTCCGCTTTGGAACAAAAAACAAAGGAAATTCCCATCTCGAGGCCACCAGAGCTTGGAAAAATCCAGTCCATGTAACGGGTTCAGGAGACCAGGGGTAAGGAGCACAAGGGAACGACGATGCAAATGTGAATAAAAATCAAAGGACTCTGCTGCGGCATAATTTTCACTCATTAGGATTACCCGCCCACGTTCTTCCACCAGAGGGAGCGCTTGATTAAACCACTCCATCTCACCAGAGGTCTCTAAGAGAACATGGAAGTTCCCCTGAGGAATTGAGTTGTTTGGTAGGGAAAGGAATTGGTCCCAAAAAATTGTTTTATCACCTGTGAGTTCAACCTTAGCTCCCTGGCTCCCCCCGATCCAGCCAGATCCTGCTATGCGGGCAAACTGGGCTGCCATAATTCCCCTTATATCTGCTCCCACGACTAAGACTCTCTCCCCAGGAGAAATGGAAATTTCTCGGAAGCAGATCAAGAGGACAAGAGCAAGTGGAAATGCTGCGTTCCATAGAATCGGTAGTTCCCAAGGAAAGGAGAGGCAGGATCTATAGTGCAGGACAATGTGGCTTTGTAACGGCCCAATTCCTATAACCCGCTGTCCCTGATTATAGTGTTTCTCTTTATCTTTCTGGACAACGAGTCCCACAAATCCACACCTGTCATAAGTTGACTCATCTTCTCTTGAAAAGCTCCTCCACTCCAACAGAGAAGCTTCAGCCTGCACCACTATGTCTTCAGGGCCTGGGTGAAGTGGAGGAGCCTCTTTCAATAGTAACTCCCCAGAGTATGGAGATTTTCTTTTAATATAACATCTTCGAGGGTAAATGCTCATGGAATCGCTACAAAACCTCCCTGACGACCCGATAAATAAGCAGCCTCGACTATAGCCTGGGCCGCCTTACCATCCTCACCACTAATATCAGGATTTCTTCCCTCTACTACCGCTTGTGCAAACCGATCCACACAAATGGTCTGTACATTAACTTGGGGAAGCTTACCAAATGAGTGCCACTGCCCAGGTCGAACACCTGGCAGACTGCGCAAGGTATAGAACTGAGATGTTTTACCCAGGGAAATGTGGCCGTCAGTACCCCAGAGGCGGAGGTCTACTAAATCAGTAGGTATTCCTCGGACACAGGAAGATGCACTGATGTTGCCGATAGCACCTGAGGAATATCGAATACTAAGGGATACAGAATCTTCTACTGCTACGGGAGAGTCCAAGGTATCATACTCTGCATAGACCCGACTTACATCTTCTCCAGTAAGATAACGGAGCAAGTCTATGTAGTGTATAACATTGGATATCAACACCCCTCCACCACTCTCTTCACGAGAAGCCCTCCATGAAGATTTCGCTCTTCCTGAATAGCCCCCAAACCAATAGGACACTGGCTTATCCATATGCACAACCAGAGTGGTACCCAATAGTTTCCCCAGGATTCCCTGACCCAAAAGTTCTTTAGCTCGCTGCATGGCTGGTAAATAGCGCTGAGAGAAGCAAATAGATAGCGCCACCCCTGCCACCTTAGCCGCATGTATCATGGCTTCTGCATCTGACAAATTAGCTGCCATGGGCTTTTCAACCATTACATGCTTCCCATATCTAATAGCTTCTATGGCAAGTGAACCATGACTGGACGGGGGAGTGCAAATCAACACGGCCTCACAGTCTGAAGTCTTCCATACATCTTCTATATTTGTTGTCCACGGAACGCCATATTTTTGGCCTAGATCCTTGGCGAGATCTTCTATCTTATCTACAACCAGGCATAAGCGTGCATTTTGTGATTGAGATACCGCTTGAGCATTGGTTATACCGATTTCTCCGCAACCAACCAGTGCCACCCTTAATTCCCTCCTCAGTTCTTTCACCGCCACTTTTTTAGCTGGAACAATCGATTTGACGCTGAAATATCCCCAAAAAGGAGGTATACGAAAACCTGGCCGTGTGAGAGACCGTGAAATGGGGACTAACTCTTTTTTTACCAGTTCTTTAGGGAGAGAAAAGTAGGATGGGTGACTGAGTCGCTCTTCTTCGGAAATTAAATTCCATTGGAAAACAGCAGCTATAATCCCTCCCTTTCCTAAGGAAAGTTGCCTATAAAAGCTGCTTGCCTCCCATGGTGATATGCGGTGGGTAATAAGGGGGGCCACCTGTATTTGGCGTGTCTTCAGCAAGTGGAGGAAAAGGACAGCTTCTTGCCCAAAAGACCAGTCTCTGAGAGAATGAGAGATACATTCAAGGGAAGCCGCATGTGCACCAATGATGGATATTCCACGCCGCTGAACTATGTCGGCCCAGGGGACATCTTTACTAATTCCCCTGCTACTGCCCAACAGAATAATACGTCCTCCCGGACGGGTACACTTAGTAGCAGTGACAATAGCCTGGGGATCCCCCGTAGCCTCGAAAGTCACATCAGCCTCAACCCTCTCAAGAGCTTTCACACCCATCTTACGCACTCCGATTACGCAGGTGGCCCCCATGCGCCGTGCCATTTCGAGCCGCTCTTCGGTGTAGGCTATAGCCGTTATGGGATATCCACCGCTGAATAATGATAATTGGACAAGTAGCTGACCTAGTATTCCCTGCCCCAAAACAGCTATGACCTCACCTAACTTTACACTGGCTTTCCTCAAGGCCTGAAGAGCAATAACCCCCATCGTGAGGAAAGCAGCTTCTTCATCAGAAACATTTGGAGGTATCTTGAAAACCTGACTTTCAGGGATAATAGCTATACTGGCGTGATTGATTACTGCTGCTACGCGATCTCCTGGGCGGAACCGCGAAACACCTGGTCCAATCTGAACTATTTCGCCTGCGCCTGAATAACCAGGATTACAAGGGAATGTAATAGAAGCATTAGGAAGATTGTTAAAGTTGGCTCGTTCAGTGCCAGGACTGACAGCAGTAGCCTGGACAAGGATCAGAACCTCCTCTTTCCCTGGTGCTGCCACTTCGTACGGTTCAACTGTTACCTGTCCCACCTGTGGCCAAGTAATAATCCTACCACCCACCAGCCCCTTTAACCTTTTAAGGCCACTCACTCTCATGAATACATGGCGTGTCATGCGACTGACAATATAGCTTCCATGGCCAGGGAAAAGGCGCTCGGTAATAGGAACGCAGGCACTAAATACCCGTCTCCCCAGAGTCATCAATAGGCTATCAGAAAGCATAGTCATTGTTAATCTCTTCTTTTTTGAATATATGAACTGTTAGTTCTATGAAATGCTTTCAAAAAGTTTAGCTAATTTTTTTGTTAGATGTTGCCTCTCATAATTACTAATCTCTTGCCAATCCATCTTAATTCCTAATTTATGTTCTTTCCACAACTCGTAGCAATCATAGATGGCATCTTGTATCCCTTTAACATCATCGGGCTCCACAACGATGCCCGCCTTTAATCTTATAATCAACTCCGCACATTCTCCTTTCTCAGGGACTATTGCCAGGATTGGCTTGCCTGATCGGAGATACTCAAAGATCTTTGCGGGAATACAGCTATCGCTCCCTTTTCCCGACCATAGGATTAGAAGGAGAAGATCCGCCTTTGTCAGTAAGCTGACAGATTCGCTATGTGGAAGATTTCCATAAAAGATCGTAATATGATCGAGTTTCATCTGGCCGATTTTAGATAGAATGTCAACTTCTGTTTTCTTTTCTAAGATCCCTGCAAGGTGAAAGTTGAACTCTTTCTTTAAATATTCTTTCTGCGAAAATAACAAACTTAAGGCCACCAGAAATGCATCTGGAGTGTACCCATGATAGAAGGCACCGGTATAGACAATATTAAATTTATCATTATCAAAACTGTTCTTGCCTATATGTTCAAAGTCTTTCTCATCGTATCCATTGGTAAGGACATGGATCGTTTGGGGTGAAACCCCGAACTCATTGATAATCTTCCTCCGGTTTCCACCTGTATTAGCAATAATTAGATCGGCCTTGTTATGGGCTTTTAATTCAAGATATCTGTTTAATTTATCCTTGTAGTCCGGCTTATCATTATAAAAGGCATTGTGTGTCCAAGGGTCTCGGTAATCAGCCACCCACTTCACCTTATACAGCTTCTTTAAAAGTATTCCCAGGACGTTTAATGATTGCGGGGGGGCTGACGTATAGATTAAATCTATCTTTTTTTGTTTCAAAAGCTTACGGACTTTCAATAACAATAAAGGAATCCAAAAGATCTCCATGTCAGGGATTGTGATTGCCGAAAGCAGCTTTTCTCCTAATTTCTTTAATCCGATGAATGAAAACATCTCCCCAAAGAAGAAGTAAATGAGTATTCCCAAACTGGGGTATACTCTAAATATTTTAATGTCCTTTGGTAACTCATTTGACAACTTAGAATCATATGCAAAATATCCAGAACGAAATTCTTTTAGCGTCAGTATGATCGGCTCCCACCCAAATTGCCTTAAGTATTTGACAAATTTTAGGGTTCTCTGCACTCCGCTTCCACCCATTGGGGGAAAATAGTATGTAATGATCAATACATTCTTCATTTTGTAGATGTGCCCTTGTTACCGAGTAGACTTTGATAAAGCCCTTCCATTTTCCTCATTTCATCAATGTGTTCAGCTCGCTTGAGAATAATTTCCCTGTTAATACTGCCATACGTTAAAGCTACCCCGGTATTTTGTAAAAGCCAAACAAGTTTCTCTGACAAAATTCTGGCATCCCGAACCGGAACAAGAAAGCCGTTGCCTCCATCCTGAATCCATTCCCGATTTGATGGTAAATCCGTAACAATCGCAGGTAACCCACATGCCATTGCCTCAAGCAGTGACACCGCCGTTCCATCCGAGGAAGGAATCGAGACGAAAATGTCAGCCATCTGGTAGGCATGGAGCAGGGTACGGTTATCGACCCTTCCTAGAAACTTCGTATACGCAGATAAGCCTAACTGTTCAGCTTTTGCAATCAATGCGTCTCTTTGTTCACCATCGCTGATAATCAAAAAGCGCACCTTGGGTACATACTTTATGACCTCTGGGATTGCCTCAATCAGTGTGTCTACATTGTATAAGGGATGCAACATCCTTGTACTCAGCACCACAGGGTGGCCAGTCCACCCAAGGGCTTTCTTTAAGCTTTCATTTTTATCTGGACAAAATTCTGAGGTTTCTACCCCCCACTGAATAACGATGCTCTTTTTTGGGGAAGCTCCGAACCTAATTGCCTGGCTAAGCATATCCTGACTATCGCAGGTCACCAGATCAGCCGATCTGAGGGTAAGCTCTGTTGCCGCTTTCCACCATTTTGATTCATGGAGGGTAATGTAAAGGTCAGACCCCCAACATGTCACGACAAATGGCCGGTGGAATGTTTGCAAACCCCAAAAACCATAGGGCTGGAGATAATGGGCATGAACGATGTCTGGTCTGATAAGGTTGATGAGCTGTTGTAGCCTAACAAATCTCTTGGGCCGCAGGTAGGTGAGCTCATAAAGCATCCGTGCTTTGGGAATTGTATGCCACATACTTTTTAAATACGGAATAACTTTTGTGGCAGAGGCTAAAGAAAGCCTTCCGTGTGTCTCCAGGTTATGCACAAAAATTCCCTCAATAGGAATAAGACGATCGGAGATCAGATGCACCTCGTGGCCGAAATTCCGAAAGGCCTTTAGCCACCGATGCGTGTGTATATACTGCCCGTCTGCTATATAACAGATTCGCACTGTTCGTTAACTCTTAAAAGAGTTGGATCATCACGCTTCAGCGTAAGTTCACCAACTGTCTCAGCTTTATAGCTTCACCAAGAAGGCCAACAATCTCACCCATCACATGCACTTTCAATATTTTGATGACTAAAAGATAAACCGTTGGACCTATGATTAAAGATGATAGAAGAAACTGCAAATCGTTAATATACAACCAGTTGTTTTTAAGCGTTTTTAGCAATATCAATATGATCAGCATGAGTACTGAAGCGAAGCTCACAGGCCCAAAGGTGCTAAAGAATTGCCTCATGCTCAAGCCAATGATTCGATTAGCAAAGTAATGCGATATTGGCCAGAAGATTATAGTCACTGCTGTATACCCTGCTGCCACCCCCACAGCTCCCCACATCAGACCAATTCCAATTGCGATACATAATAGGGATGTGTAAATCATCTCTAACCGAAAAGCAATATCTGCCCTACCATTCCCCAGATAGATGATACCCGTTGTAGTACCAATTGATTTCAGACCTGTAAAACATATGATCTGTATTAAGATAATAATCGATTCCCACTTCATTCCAAACACAACTCTAACCATTTCAGGAGCGATAACAAAGAGACCTGCCATCATCGGGAAGGTGAAGAAAGAAATATACTCCACGGTTTTGAGGTACGACGCTCTACTCAGTTCCTTGTCGCCTTGAATCTTGGAGAAAGCAGGGAACAGAACACGCGTCACAACGGACGATACATTTTCTAGGGGAAAGTTTACCATGCGTTGCGCCATTGAATAATAACCTAACTGTGCCGGTCCTAGAAACTTACCGATAAGAAAAGTATCAAGGCTCCGACCGTACGAAACAAGGTTACTTCCTACAAGGTTCAGACCAAAACCAAATAGTTCTTTAAGTTTTTCTATTTTGAAAATAAGCTGTGGCCGCCACACCCCCAAAGTCCAAAGTAAAACAGTTGACCCCACGATATACGATAAAAACTGCCAGACCAAACTCCATACACCCTGGCCAATCACAGCCAGCCCTATGCCGATCACGGCCGATAAAAATAAGGAGATTGTGTCTACCACCGCGATTTTAAAAAATTCAAGTTGCTTTTCAAGAAGAGAACGCTGAATCATTCCAAGCGAATTAATAATAAAATTTACCGATAACACAGTCAGAATCGGTCGCAAGATTTCTTTCTGGAAAAAATTTGCAACCAATGATGCTGCCACTATCATCGTAATCGTTAAGAAAAAGCCCGTAGCAATATTCACGTAGAACATCGTGGATAGATGCTCCTCAGTGATATTCTGCCTTTGTATGATTGCGGCACTTAGACCCATATCGTTCAAAATGGACGCAAGCGTTATAAACATCAGTGCGACAGCCACCACCCCGAAATCCTCCGGTAAGAGAAGTCTGGCCAGTATAACTGTCGTAGATACCTGAACGAGGAGGTTTGCGCCACGGGAGACACTGGACCAGATGATTCCTTTAGCCGCCTGCAATTTCAGGGACATGGGCTTTCCTCAATTCTATCAAATGAAGAGTTTCCATCAAAAATCAGTTCGTGGTTAATACCAATGTGTTGAGCAACGAGTGTCATCTATTTTTCATCTCAATTTGGAAATGAGGCATAATTAATATGGTTTTTATAAATATTGGCGGCATCTAATTGCACTTTATCCCATTTTTCGCCCGTTCGAAGATGATCTAAATAACGCCAAAATAGGGGCGCAGCATGTGTGGCAATTTCATTAACCAGGATGACAGGGTCATTAATTGTTCCGATTGGAACCACCTCCTGGAAAAGAATCTCGCCGTCATCTATCTTCTCAGTAATTCTATGCAAGGTATATCCAGTCCTTTCTTCACAATTCTTAATACACCAGTATGTTGGCACTGGCCCTCGGTAAAATGGCAATATCGAGGGGTGAAAATTTACTAAGCTCTTAAATTTAGAAATGGTTTTTTGTTTAAATATTTGGTTAAACCCTGCTATTATTCCGTGATCATTGGGTTGAATCCTTCTATAAAAATATGGTGAATTGACATTTTCAATAATGAATAAGCGCATTTTCATATCCCGTTTGAAATTTATCTCTTTTAATTTATTCTTGAAAAAATGTAAACTCCAAGATAAACTCCTTTCGAGTGGATTTTTAAGATATCGTCTTTTGCCAGAAAAGACGATTGTTATATCAATATTGTGCACATCTAAAAATTTCTTTGCCGTTTGTAAAAACAACTGGCCATATGTTTCATTACAAAAAAGGAAAATCATATAGGTAATATTCTTATAATTATTCCTCCTATTTTCTTTATAAAACTATACGCCATTGTCTCAGTGCTCACCACAGGACACGCTAATGCCTCTGCTCCGAAACTTTTTTTGAATGCTTCCACGCCCTCATGGCCACCACTGCAACCAAGATCAAACCAAGAGTATCCTTGCTCACAGGCATTTTTTATGGCTTCGTACATCAGCAAATTTACAGGTCGAAGATGAAAGTGCTCTGCCAGAGCAGCACCATGCCAATATACCACATGTTTTTTTGCATACAAACAGAGTGCTCCAGCAATAATCTTATCTTGATAAACAGCCAACCAAAGTTTACTATTAGGTGACTTCAGCCAGAACATTTCATTGAAGAAGTCCCACCCGTACACAGAAGTTGCCCTCTCTCCCCATCTACATAGTGATTCCTCATACACATGATAATAGGTGAGCCAATCACCCAGCATTGATGCAAGCTTTATCTTAACACCGGCGTTTGACGCCTTGTGTACTGCAGACTTGTGGCCTTTTGTCCATCCCCTGTAAACAGCATCAAATCCGCCTGCCAAGTTAAGCACTCGGGTTTCAAGGTCTCTGGTGGTTCTCACGCCGGTTTTCAATGCAAGCTCATCATAGGGGTTCAGTTGCCAAAATAAATTGCCATTTTTTTTGGTTAAATAATCAGCTAATAAAAATGCATGCGCTACATTAAGCTTATCTGTAGATATCCATCCTCCATAAGCTCCAGGAGGCGAAGATATATATATTTTAACCAATCCATTATAGTCCCTTTGCGAAGAAATTGGGAGCAGTGCCTTTTTCTCATCTGAGAATAGGACCAACTTAGGATCAGGCCGTATTCTGCCCTTGCTGTAAACATTCCATATCTCTGCCCATTCCCGGGAGTGATAATATGTTGAATAATCGCATTCCCGCCAAATAAAATCCCACTCATCCGACGTAGCCGGGCGGATACGGGTAATAGAAATACTCCTATGTTCTCCGACCTGATGGTTATTATTTTTAATAAACATTTATGACTGCCAACGAAGACTCACTCCATGCTTAAATTGAAAGGCAAATTTTCTTGCCCTCAATTCTATATTGCTTCACCAGCATCTTAATCTTGTCTATTGAATCCGCTGAGGTAACTACTATCGTATTAAAGGCTAAGCCGGTTAACATCTCAGGCGATTGGATGGTCAACCCCAGAAATTTCTCGCCGGGCCTTGATTCGTCTATCACAGCAACAAGCTCCAGTCCCACATCGAGCAATGCCAAATAAGCAATTTCAGCCTCAACATTGGCCTTATACAGGACGACAGATTTGACTCCTTCTTGAGCAAGTTTCTCAAAACCTTCTCTCATTCTCTGCCTCATCTCATTAAATACCTGATACGATCGCTGGACATACTTATAGGCCAGGATACTTTTTTCTGCGATTCCCTTAGGTGTCACAAGATAATGGAGGCGTTTTCGCTCTACATGGGTGATCTGGATATATCCCTGCTTTCCCAAGCGCCTCATGTAATTGTTAATCAGGCCCAAGGCAACACCCAGTTTTTTGCTTAAATCACGCTGGGTAACGGCACCTCCTTTTGCAACCTCATCCAGGATCCGGAGAGTTTGAAGGGATTTGTTATCCAGGAGTTCCATACTATCCTCCTTAAGTTTTGGAGATTTCTTAGCCATATTCAAGCAATGAACATTATAGAATTCCGTATCACACTGTCAAGAAAAACAAATATGTTCACCTAATGAACATGCAATGTCTGTGCCAATATTTCTACTTGAGGGTCAAGATTTTATTAGACTTTTATCATCAAATAGCTAAGAATGGGAGCCATGATAAGGAGAAGCAATGGGTTGGATGGCTCTCCCTGAGTAATTAATAATCAATTATACTATAATATGTAACCATTTTATACAGGATAACATTGTGGCTCGGACTACTAAGGGAGCTTTACGGCGATATGAGGACCCTCCCGAAGGTGGAAGGCCCTTTGTCAGGTCTGAAGAAGAGCAGTCCCTCCCATCTTTGTAGTGGGAGCGATTCGTTCTGGGTGATATCCAGATGGAAACTGATACTTTGTTTTTCTCCGGATTCAACCTCCACGGCATCCTGGTCCGGCACAATCCATGCGGGGTTAGGAATCCAGTCATAGGAGGGGGTGGGTAAAACCTGGCTTTGTATCCCACTGGGTGGAATTTCAGAACGGATCGTATAGGTATGGGGGATATTGTCATTGTTATATATCTCAATGCTTTCCTTTTTCTCATGAAATGGAGGCGACAAATATAAGACGCCTGGTCTGATGCCGGTTTTACCGGCAGGCCGTCCTTTGATCTCCTCACGGTTTTCTGTCTCAATCAAAAACCTTGGATAGACCGCAATGGCTATCGATTCCCCGGATTCAACCCTGGTCGTCACTCTGAGGGCGATGACCCACTTCTGGTTGTAATAAGCATCCGAACGGGCTATTTCGATAAACATGTTGACGAATCCAGTTTCGCCTCCGGCGATGGTGATCTCTTTCTCTTCAAACCGGAACCATGTCGGGTCGGGAATCTCCTGGTACCCCTCGGGCCAGGACATCCCAAGGCGAGAGGGGGAATAGGGAGAAACGGCATAGGTATGAGGTTGTTTATCCTTATTATGGATACTCAACGGTACAGGCAGCTTGACCTTGGTCCCTATAGGGATATCTCTGAACAGAAATGTGGCGGGTTGGACGGTCAACCCTAAAGCCAATAGAGGAGAAGGAATGGAAGAAATCAGGAGAAGGGAAACAACAAAGAGGATCTGAAGCTGCAGGCTATGGAATAACGGACGCCGATAGAATATTGTGAAAGACATACTGCATCACAATATTCTGATTCGGCAAAAAATACAAGAAGAAAACCAACGGTTGTATGTCACTGGTCATAACAAAGGGCACGCTTTAAACAGGGTTGTTATCCAGGCAGAAGTCAGAAAAAAGGATAAGTCCCCTATTCATTCGTTACTTTCAAGGCCGGATCAACTCCGCTGATCCTCTCCCCATTGAGGTCAAAGAGCTTGAAGGTGTCGAGCACGATCTGATAGGATCTAACACCAGGTGTCTCGTTAAGGACGGAGAAATCAATCTCGATCGTTTTCTCTCCGGTATCGAATCCGTTAGCGTTGAGAAGGTTCAGGGTCAGGATATCTCCGTCGTCATGGGCCACTACATAGGTTCTGTTACCAGACATGGCCTCGCTTAGAGAAACGGATGTCTTTGCATTTTCATTTATATCCGGCATGGGTTTGACCACAGATTGGTCATAATCGATCTTGAATTCGATCGCTCCTAGAGTGGAAATAGGAGCGTCCATCCCCAGGAGAGCGACATGAAGAACACTCTTTGAAAGACCTGGAGTCGAGTTTCCGGGATTTGAACCACTCCCGCATCCGAGGAGCAAGTATGATCCCCACCCTACCAAAAAAAAGGACAGAATTTTTTTCATCCGAAAATACCTCTTTTCACCTTCCCACCTTTTTCCAAAGGAAGGGCTATAAAGACGTTTCCTCAGGGCGAGAGGGGTAGGATAATAGTCCCCAGCGCAGCCCTCAGGAGGATCAGGGCATCCGCCACATTGATAACACCGTTAGGATCCGGTATCACACTCCCATCTGGATTTTTTAGGACATTCCCCGAGCTGTCAACATGGAGTGGGGCGAAGTCCATCTGATCCGGTCTAAGCCCGAGGGACTCCGGTGTCTCCGCTCCTGATGATATCTGTAAGACCGTAAAGGCGTCTTCAACCCCCACAATCCCATCGCCATTTAAGTCGCCACCAGATCGGTTGACCTCGATCATTTTCGTGGATAGATAACCATCCTCGTCCGTCAAGGTAATATCAATCGTATTAGGACCGAACACCAGGGGAATCGCGCCATCAAAGGAGCTGTCGCTATGGAGTGTCATGATCACCGGAGTACCATTGACCTTCACCGTGACCCCATCGGCAGGGATATTCAGCAGACCACTCAGGTTCACAGAAGCGGTAGAAAATACCATCCCATTGAGTGGGTATGCCAGAGAAAACGGCCTAGTGGTACCTGCTTCATCAACCCTGACGGTAACCTTGTCCGAACCGGTTTCCATTGCATTATCGGTGACCACCAAGGTCACCGTGTAATCTCCACCCGCTATATAAACATGAGTCAGAGTTAATTGGCCAGCGGCCGTGGTTCCATCACCGAAGTCCCATAAGATGGAATGGGTGTCCTTCATTCCCGGATCTAAATACACACCGGAGAAAGATACCGTATCCCCGGCAACCACCCTTTGATCAGGTCCACCTAAAACAAGTGGTGCCACATTGGCCACTCGCACATCCATCTGGGTAGAATGACTCACCCCATAACTATCTGTCACGGTGAGGGTGACCCTGTAAATCCCTTCATCGTCGAAAGTGTGTTGAGTGTTTGGCCCTTCTTCGACATCCGTAGTTCCATCACCGAAGCTCCAGCGGTACTTCAACGGATCTCCGTCGGGATCGAACGATGAGCTCCCGTTGAAGGACACCTGTTCTCCCTCGATTACCATATCCGCCGCAATAAAGGAAGCCACCGGAGGATGGTTGCCATAATAAAGTATCTCGCCATTCTCGTTCCCGATCAAGAGGTCCTTCATGCCGTCATGATTCAAGTCGGCCACAAAAGGGGATGCATAGGCCCCGGTGTTGATTTCCTGCTTTGCCCCTGCTAGGCCGGACTGGATAGGTATGGGTCCGGAAAAGGCGTTGTCTCCTTGATGCGAATAGAGTAGAATACGGCCGTCAGATGTCCCTACAAGAATATCCTTCTTGCTATCCCCATCCCAGTCTGTCACCACAAATGGGGATATCCTGCCCGGTTCGAAGGATAGAGCAGTAAAGGGGGGGGCATCGAATGTAGGTTGATCGTCAGAGCCTGTATTCAAAAATGCGTTGATTTTTCCACTTCCATCCCCCACCAGTAGATCCTTTTTTGTGTCTCCATTCCAATCGACGGCGAGGGGTCGGGCATAACCGCCTGGCAGGGCAGTCACTTGGGGAATTCCATTGCTCACAATGGATGGGATATCGTCGCTCCCAGTATTCCTGAAAAACAAGACATTTCCATCCCTTGTCCCGATTAGCAGGTCCTTTTTGCCGTCATTGTCCCAGTCTACCACAAAGGGGGCAAGGAAGGCATCGTTGCTGATGAGGGGGATACTTTCTGTAAAGTCGGGAGACGCGTCTGATCCTGTATTCCGATAAAGGATCAGAGCCCCTGTGCTGTTTCCTACTAAAAGGTCCTTTTTCCCGTCATTGTCCCAGTCGCATACCACGGGGATCGCCGAGTCTCCCACATCGATCGGCAGCCCCCCAGAGGTCAATCGGCCCCCTTCTCCATAATCGGGCCGTGTCAACGGTTTGAGTTCGACATGGGCCTTTGAAACATCACGGAGGTTTTTGGGGGGAGAGACCTGGACCGCATCATAGGAGTCTTCATATCCTGGATGGGAGAGCCGGAGGAGATGCCTCCCCACGTCAAGTTTGGAGATCACAACATCCGAAAAACCCCCGAAACGCCCAAGATATCCCCAGTTTCCCTCCAGGAAGATAGTGGCATTTGTCGGATTGGAGGTCACGTGCAGATCTCCTTTTGTGGGGATCACACTGGACTCGAGAGGGTCGCCCCCATACAGGACTTCGGTGCCATCTGAATATCCGTCACTGTCGCTATCGGGATTGTCAGGTTTCGTATGATGAACATCCTTCTCCATTTCGTCTGAGATACCATCTCCATCGGAGTTCACAAAGAGAATCGAAACCTGAACCTTAATCTTCTGTTCGGGCTCTGCATAGACCCGGGCTGATAGTAGTAAAAAGATTAGAAATCCTAAGATTGCGAAACGTTTCTGTTCCACGTCCCCTATTCTCGATATCTTATCCTATGCCGGGCCGGAGAGATGTCTGAATCGGAAGGGATCACATCAGAAAGACCTATTCCACATCCACCCGTATAAAGGCCGTCTCCCCACTTTCCGACTCCACCCAGAGCAGGGTCTCCCAAGGTCCTGGAGAGGGTAGTACCCTGGGAAGGCGTGGCCAGACCGAGACCTCTTTCATTTTTCCCTGTTTGATCACGACTTCCGTATGACTGATTCCGATCCAGGAGGGATCCGGAAGTTCGCTGTGACCCGGCGATGGGCTAATCCGTCTTGTCAGAGACCTATCCGGCGGAATACCTACCTGGATGCGATATTTGTGATCCTCTCCATCGTTGTTATAAATTTTGACCTTCTTCTTTTCCTTTTCTGCGGATCGGACAGTCAAAAGGGAAGGTTCCACCCTGATCTTCCCCCATGGCCGCTTTCCTGCTCTTTCCTTTTGTTCCGTTTCGATCTCGAAGGGGAGATATGCGGCTAGGGCAAAGACCTCCCCGGGTTTGAGTTGTCCTTCCACCACCACCGTCACAGCCCAATGCTGGTTATAATAACCCCTCTCCGGCGGTATCTTGAGGTACATCTTCACCTCGCCAACCCTCTGGGCCTCAATCGTCACCTCGCCGCTCCCAAAGGAGAGCCAGCCTGGGTCAGGGATCTCCTGGTAACCCGCCATCCACCGTCCGCTCCCCGTCTCTGAAGGTCTTTTGGCCGAAATCTTATATGTAATGGGCCTATCCAGCTTGTTGTAAATCTTGAGCGTGATTCCCGACTCTTTGGAGAGGTCGTAGACCTCCCCGATGGGGACCTTTTGAATCAAGAGCCCTCCGGGCTCCACGGTAAGGTCCCCACTCCATCCGGAATCTGGGATAAACAGCAGGACCAGTGACATCAGGCCGATCAGGTAATATTTCCAACCTGTGAAGCATGCCCTTGAAGTTTCCATGGCCTTTTTAGGGTGCGACGCCAATAGTAATCGTAATGGATTGCGCAGTTGTCGCACTCGTTGAGGTCGGGGCGGAAAACTGAAGCCAGAGAGCCCTGCTATTTGAACCGGCTGTCGATGGAACACTTGCACCATTTGCGCTCCCCGTTTTGCCGAAATTAACATCTGTTGCCGTTTTGATACCTGTCTCTATGACATCATTCCCATCGGCCCCGAAATCGGCTGGCAATGGGTTGTCCGTCGTACTCACAAACAGGCCCTTCATGACATAGGTGTTAAAACCTGCAGTACTACCGGCGGCCCACCCGGATGGATTTGTCAGGCTTAATGTGAAACTCTCTGTCACATTCCCATCATTGGTGACTATGATCTTCTCAAGAGAGGTCATAGTCTTAACAGACGATGTGGGAATAGTGCCGAGATCCCAGGTGGTGGCGCCTGAGAGGCTTACCGATAGATTTTGAATCGTCACCGTAACGGTCACGTTGCCTGATGATACGGCGTAAGCATGGGGCGCCCATGCCCCCATCAGAAATATGATAGCCAACAGGCTAAAGATAGATAGTATCTTTTTCATGGTTGTACCCTCCTTACGCTTTCATTGTGCGATAGCCTCAATCGTGAGTGTGATGGACTGAGGATTCTCTACCGTTGGCGGTGGCGGTGCCTTGAACTGGAGCCACAACGCCCTTGTCTCATTTGGAGCCACACCAACCCCATTGGCCGTCGTTGCTGAGGCGTTTCCAAAGATATCCGTTGTCGCTGTCCTGGGAAAATCAGGGGAAATTACGTCGTCATCGGTTCCAGTGTTGAAGTGGCTTCCAGTAATTCCTGTATCGGTAGATGCAGAAAATAACCCACTCAAGACAAAGGTATTGGGTTGGGAGTTGCCATTCTCGGTATTGGCCGCTGACCATATTCCCCCGGTATTCGCAATCCGGAGAGTAAATGTCTCAGCCGTATTTCCTGTATTTTGAACAAACAGTTTCTCTGTATTACTCATGTTTATAACCGAGCCCGCCAGAACGGTTCCAAGTGGCCAGGTGCTCGGTGTTACAGAAAGGCCGATTGATGGCAGACCTTCACTCGGCATGTAAGCGGATCGAGGAATGCCCATCGCCTCAAAATATCCAAATAAGGTTTTAAACCGGAATTGATATGCCGATATCTGGTCAAAGAGCTTATTGTAAATCAGTGAAACATAATGAGGAATGTCCACTGTGCCTGTGAAGTAAAAAGCAGGGAATCGGTCCCAGGCCTCTTCGATATTGGCTTTTCCATTCGGCTGATCAAAGAGTTCAGTCCAGGTATAATTTTGAGCTGTTATCTCTGAAGAAGTTACATACCCACTAAGCCACTCGGCCCCTTTTTGGATATGAAGGGCGAAGTCGGGATCTTTCCAGAAGAGGTTGGCCCATACCCATGATCTGAGGGTATACGATGCATAACCCGTATCCATCTGTGTATCGTAAGGAGGAAACGACGCTACAGGTATCGCCCCAGTGGTCATGTCCTGCAAAGCCATGCTGGCTCGCAGCTCATTCAGGGCAATGTCGGCGGCAGTCTGATTATCATGTAGTTGCGATAGGGGCTCATGATAGAGGAGCGTAAAGGCTAAACCAATCTCTGCATTTTGATTCAGATCAATCGATGGCCCCTGGGTAAGAGGTGTATATGGAGTGGTCGTGTTATAGGTCGGATAGAAAAGGGTATAGGTCACTCCATTATAGGTGAGGGGTGATCGTTTCAAATAGGTAATCATCGCCTGGGCTTCCTCATCAGCCCATTGTAGATATTTGACATTGCCAAATATTTTAAATGCGACATACAAATTGTAGATCTGTCTGGCAATATAATCTCGACTGATATATGGATAGGCATCAGGGTAGATCACCAACAAGTGATTGAGATCTTCAAAGCCCCTTGCAAAGGTAAGCTGCCTGTCTGCGTCTAACGCGTACCGCGGCTCTTGAGTAATCAGGTACGCCGCAATCAGGGCAAGGGCCATTTCACTCGGGTAAGCCTCGATTAGATCTTTTCCCGAAAATACCTGAGTGGGCTGGGCGAGCATCAGTTCATGGTAAGTCTCCCAGTAGAATGACAACTGATCTAAAGAAGAAACCACAAAGGCGTCAATATCTATCCATGTCCCTGCTGAAATAGTATTTTTGTTCCCGGTGACTTCAACCTTCAGCGTATGCGTGCCTAAGGACAAACCACTTCTGCTGTAGACCACCTGCTGATATCGGTTAACACCGCTATACAGATCTACGGTCGCATCTAAAACCCCGTCGATGTAGACCCGGGCTATCCCCAGATCATTCCATGGGTCTGAAATCCAAGATACAGCCGTCCCTGTAAAGGTTACGGTGACAGTGGCCGGGGTGCTGGCGTCATTAGAGTTGCGGTAACTTCCCCCGTTCGCATTGAGATCACTTAAGGCATTCCAGTTACCGGTATAGGTGATTGCGGGATCGTTCTCCTGATACCAGATAGCCGCAGAGACATGGAGGACAGGGCAGGTGATCAAACCGATCACCAGACCTGCCGTCCAAAATTTCCTCTTTATGTCTTTATATCCCATAGGCTAATTACTTACATCAAAGGCATCGATATCTATTAACGTACCGGCAGAGTTGGCATTTTTCGTCCCGGTGACTTCAACCTTCAGCGTATGCGTGCCGGAGGATAACCCGCTCTTGCTGTAGACCGTCTGCTGATACTTCCCTGTCGCACCGTACATATCCACCGTCGCAGCCAGTACCCCATCAATATACACGTTGGCAATACCCAGATCGCTCCACACATCCGAAATCCATTTCACCACCGTTCCAGTAAAGGTCAGGGTGGCACTGGCTGGAGTACTGGCATCACTGGAGTACTTATACTTTCCACTGCTGGCATTCGGGTCAGACGCACTCATCCAACTGCCCTTGTATGTGATCGCCGAATTCGTCTCCTCATAGCGGATGGTAGTCACGGCAGAAGTAAATCTATCCAGAATATTTTTGGTAATCCTCTGGACATAGGGGTTGGTGTCTAAGCCACGAACCCAGTCAGTCGTGGCTGCAGTAAAGACACTTCCAGCCCCCGGTACAGCAAATATGCCCATTGTACTATATCCTGGGCTTCCCAAGGGGCTTACAGTTATGGGGTCGGATAGTGATAGAATTGTAAAGAAAAGTGGTGTCCCGTCTGCCCCGGTAACAACGGGAACCCCATTTTGCATGGTAAATAGCGCTCCATCAACCTCATTTCCTACAATAGCCTCTGACAAACCAAAGGTTTGGCCATCAGTCAATCCCGTCCCGGAATAGATCCAGTGACTGCTATTATAGACCGTGTAATCTCCATATCCTGATGGATATGGAAACGCATCACACGTTGACAGGATGCATCCTCCGTATCGGAAGGAGACACCTATCATCGAATTCTCCGGACGATTTACTGGAAAGTCATACCAGTTGACTGTTACCCGACTATTATCGGCATTGTACAAGGGATCAAGTGTATAATCCTTATAGACAACCATCGTGCGATTATTATTCTCAAATCTCACCTGCCACCACGAGACATTGCCGCTAAGGAAAGCTGCGTTTCCTCCATTCAATACAAAGTTCTCCACCTGGTCTCTCATTTCTTTTGACCAGTATTCATCATGTCCGAGACTTATAAGTACCCTATATTTGTCAAGGAGATTTGGATCTGCGTGAAGATCCACATCGGTCACATATTCAGTCGTATAGCCATTATTCTCCAACCAACGAATAAAATAGATCTCCCAATCATAGAACTCACCAGCCCCATCAAGATAGACCCTACCGCTTGACGACATAGATTGCGATGGCGCATAAGGTCGATCAAAGGAAACCTTATACGCCCTTATACCATTAGAGGAATTAGACTCATAGGTACTCTTTCCCCCTGCATTATTGTAGGCCTGCCAGGTATTGACCGAAGATTTAACTAAGATGGGAGAAGTGCTTCCAGGATTGTCTTCTCTCACTACAAAAATCACTCTTGAGATCTTCGTTCCCGATACCAATTCGGCAATGTAAACCCCACTCCTCCACGTAGAAGGAATGGGAAGGGTGTACGCTACCGGCCAACCATACCCAACCTCGTACCCTTTACTGGGGACGGCATATTCATTTCCGGCTAATCCTACCATTGAAGTAATAAGTTCCTTAGTGGCCCCCTCTCTATAGATGTTGATATCATAGTTTGGGGCATCAGTGGAGATATGAATATTGATACTTCTACCTTGAACGACACTGCTGGCAGAAGCATAACCCTCTAAGATGGTAACCACATTCCCACTCGTCACCTCAAAGGCATCAATGTCAATCAAGGTACCGGCAGAGTTGGTATTTTTCGTCCCGGTGACTTCAATCTTCAGGGTATGTGTTCCTGATGATAGCCCAGTCTTGCTGTACACTACCTGCTGATACTTTCCCATTGCACTATATAGATCCACCGTTGCATCCAGCACCCCGTCTATATAGACCCGGGCCTTGCCAAGATCACTCCACACATCCGAAATCCATTTCACCTCCGCACCTATAAAGGTCAGGGTGGCACTGGCCGGAGTACTGGCATCATTAGAGTATTTATAGCTACCCCCGCTGGCATTGGGATCAGACAGACTCCCCCAAGTACCCTTGTAGGTAATCGCCGAGCTCGTCTCCTCATAGCGGGTGGTGGTCGATGCCGTAATGTCCACTGTGAGAGATATAGACCAGCCCGAGCTTGCGCCATAGGCATCCGTGGCCATCACCCGCACACTATAACTCCCCCCTGCACTCCAACTATGGGCAGCACTGACCACTGTCCCGGAGGTGCCCAAGCTGGTAGTTGAAGTCGTCCCATCCCCCCAGTCAAAGGTATAATTGACCTGATCCCCATCCGGATCAGTCGTTGAAGCAGAATACGAATAGGATACCCCAGCATCCCCACTGCTGGGCCCACTCGGCACCCCAGGCGTATTCGGGACACTGTTGGGATTAATAGTGATCGTAAGATTCCCATCCCCAGTCGCCCCCATCGAATCCGTCACCCGTACTGTAAAAGCTGAAGTCCCGGCGGTGGTCGGAGTCCCTGAGATTCCACCTGTGGCAGAATTCAAACTCATACCCACAGGAAGACTCCCGGATACAACGACCCAACTATAAGGCGGTGCCCCTCCTGTGGCACTCAGGGTCGCACTGTAGGAGACCCCTACTCGTCCATCTGCAAGCGTGCTGGTAGTCACTGCCGGAGCCGGATTTATGGTGATCGAAAGCCCTTGGGTATCAGTTGCCCCAGCGACATCGGTCACCGTAACAGTGAAGCCTGAAACTCCTACTGTCGTCGGTATGCCGGAGATCGCCCCTGTAGCACTGCTCAAACTCAAACCCGATGGGAGACTTCCCGCTGATACAGACCAGCTATACGGGGTCGTTCCCCCAGTGGCTATCAACGTTGCACTGTAACTAACCCCTACAGTCCCCGCCGGCAGAGAACCAGTTGTAATCACAAGTCCCCCCTGAGGAGCTGCTATCTCAAAGGCATCAATGTCAACCAAGGTGCCACTTGAGCTGGGATTCTTCGTCCCCATCACCACTATCTTTAGCGTATGCGTCCCGGAGGCAAGACTGCTCTTGCTGTACACCACCTGCTGATACTTGCCCATTGCGCTGTAGAGATCTACAGTCGCATCCAGCACCCCATCGATATACACATTGGCCTTGCCAAGATCACTCCACACATCCGAGATCCAGGACACCCCCGTGCTTGTGAAGGTCAGGGTGGCACTGGCCGGAGTCGTGGCATCGCTCGAGTTCTTATAGCCCCCGCCGCTGGCTTTGGAATCAGACATACTATTCCAAGTCCCCTTGTAGGTAATTGCCGGGTCAGTCTCCTCAATGCGCTTAGTCGAGGTCTGAGTATTGGATGTATCTTCTGCCAAACCGATCTGGCCATCATCTATATTTATTGTTGAAGCTCCCGTATACCAGACCTTCAGGTTACCGTCGATTCTTCGGATTGTACCCTGATAGAGCGTTCCGCTATCCCAAGGTTCATTTCCAGGCTTGATGATTGGATTGGTCTTATCCCTCCACCATGTAAGTCCATCCGTGGAGGCAGCGATACCTACGGCATTGCGGCCATCTCCACCATTCCCGGTATAGAGCATGACAAACATATTGCCGTCTTTGATGACATCGATATGGTGAACAGAACCATCATCCCATTGTCCCGATCCCCCTGGCTGGAAAACCGGATTGCCGCTATGTTTCGTCCAGGACCCAGCAGGGCTTGGGGCTGTTGCGTAGCCGACCAGGCTATTGGAAGGATCAGCTTGGTCATACCACATCTTCCAGATGCCACCGTCTTTCAGTATCCTGGGACTTCCGATGGTGTCTCGTTCCCAAGCTTCGGTAGGCATTAGAGCCACGCCTTTGAAACTCCATGGGCCTTTCAGGTCAGGTGCTGTGGCATAAAAGATCATGTAACGGTTGTCTACTAAATCATTCCCATCAGCATACAAATACCAGGTTGTCCCATCCCGAAATACGGCTGGATGAGCGACATCGTTAAACCCTGGTGGTGCTTGAAAAACAGGATTGCTGATCCCACTATCCGTCCAGTTAATCCCGTCGTTGCTTCGAACCAACCACACAACCTCTGAGGTCTCCGGCGGGTAGGGATTGTAGTAACACCAGAAGCGATAGCCATCATACTGGGTTCCAAAATCGATGATATAAGGTTGAATCACACCCCCTGCCGCAACATCTTTTGGAAACACAGATAGGGGGTTAAGATCTGTGCGTACCTCAAATGAAGCATAGTCCACTTCTAAGGCATCTATGTCAATTAAAGTCCCTCCTGAGCCTGGGTTTTTCGTACCGGTCGCCTCGATTTTAAGGGTGTGAATTCCAGAGGGCAGTCCTGTTTTGCTGTAGACCTTCTTCTGGTACTGCCCGACGGCGCTGTAAAGATCGACTGTGGCAGATAGTACGCCATCGATATAGACATTGGCGATGCCTAGATCACTCCACACATCCGAGATCCAAGAGATCCCTGTTCCTGTAAAGGTCAAGGTCGCACTGGCCGGTGTGGTGGCATCGCTGGAGTTTTTATAGCTTCCTCCGCTAGCATTGTTGTTGGGCATGTTCCCCCAACTGCCCTGATAGATAATGCCAGGATCTGTCTCCTCAAAACGGATTGCCGCCCAGAGATCAACGCTATGATACATCCATAGAACTAATGCTATTCCCATAATCATAAAAGACTTTTTGATATTCATTCTCATCTCCTTGTTGTGATTAGTTCGCCACTTCAAATGCATCTGTATCAATATAGGTGCTAGATGAAGCCGGGTTCTTGGTGCCAGTGACCTCGATCCTGAGAGTATGCATCCCTGGGGCCAGACCACTCTTGCTGTAGACCACCTGCTGATACTTCCCGGTAGCACTGTAGAGATCCACCGTTGCAGCCAGTACGCCATCAATATAGACATAGGCGATGCCCAGATCGTTCCAGACATCCGAGATCCACTTGACCTGGGTGCCAGTAAAAGTCAGGGTAGCACTTGCAGGAGTAGCTGCATCAATAGAATTCATATAGCTCCCCCCACTGGCATTAGAATTACTCATATTTTGCCAGGCACCCATATAGCTGACGGCAGAATTGGTCTCTTCATAGCGGATCGTTACCGAATTAATATTGATGCTTAAGGATTTAGAATCTGTTAATGAATTTGCACCCCTCACCTGGATCGTGAAGCCGTAAGACCCTGAAGAGGTTGGAGTTCCCGTTATCTCTCCGGTTGATAGGTCAAGGGATAAGCCTGGAGGCAAATTACCTGACTGAATCGTCCATGTGTAAGGGAGCAACCCTCCGCCTGCAATGACTGGCGATTTATAGGACTGGTTAACCGCTCCGGAACGTAGGGATTCCGTCACAATCCGTGGCGATGGATCAACAGGCTGGCTTAACTTGTCAATCACGTTTTTTGTAATTTGATGGGTCTCATAATTGGTGGATAAGCCAAATGCCCAATCCACGCTTGCCGCATTAAACACGGTGCCACCCCCATTCTTTGTAAAGATGCCCATAGTCGCATTTCTTGGCGTCTTACCATCAAACGCATCTTTTGCCGGAGCTATTCCCAAGATGGTAAATTGGAGAGGCGTACCATCATCTCCCGTTACCCACGGCATTCCATTTTCAAAGCTGAAGTGTGCACTATCCACTTCATACCCCACGATCCTCTCGGAGCTACCGAATATTTGCCCTTCACTAAGCCCAGTCCCTTGAAAGACCCATTGGTTACTGTTATATACGGTATAGCCACCTGGTGGAGAAGGATAGCCTCCGTAACGAAAACTATTCCCCGTCATTGTATTTTCTGGCCTGTTGACCGGGTAAGAGTACCACGTGTCGGTGACACGGCTGTTATCCACGCCATATAGTGGATCAATCTGATAATTTTTATAGCAGACCATGACACGGTTATTGTCCTCAAACCTCACCTGCCACCAGGAAAGATTCGCGCTAAGGAAGGCCACATTGCCTCCGGCATCTACAAAGCTTTCAACCTGATCTCGCATCTCCTTCGACCAGTACTCATCATGGCCGATACTCAATAATAGGCGGTAATTCCTCATCAAATTCGGGTCTCCGTGGAGGTCTATGTCCGTGGCGTATTCAACAACGTATCCATTACTCTCAAGCCACCTCACAAACGCGAGTTCCTGCTCATCAAAGTAATTTCCATAACAACGGTAGATATTACAATTAATATAGCTGGTTGAAGAATGCGGCCGTTCAAAGGAGACCCGATAGACCCGGCCTTTTGTTGAATGAGAGTCATACAGATCCTGTCCACCCGCATTGCTATAAGCCTGGTAGGTGTTGACTGCCAATTTTAATAAAACCTTAGAAGTGCTGCCAGGATAGTCCTCCTTTACAACAAAAATAATTTCAGTGTTCAAAGAACCGCTAACCACCTCTGCAACGTAGACCCCGCTCTGCCAATTAGATGGAATCGCCAGTGTATAGGCTACAGGCCATGCATAGCCCGCCTCGGAACCATTGCTCGGGATTGCGTAACTTCTCCCCGTCAAACCTTGAATAGCAGTTATGAATGTCCTGCTGGTCCCTTCTCGATAGATGTTCAAACCATAAGTAGCCACCCCTGTGGAAATATGGAAATCAATGCTATTTCCTTGCTTTACACTTGTCAAGGACGCGTATCCTTCCATGCCTGTTATCCAGGTACCGGATGAATTGACGATTATCGAAAAAGCGTTGCTGGCCACTCTGCCGGTGGAATCCATTACTTGAATGGTGAAACTTGTGGGGCCGGATGAACTGGGTGTACCGGTAAGGATCCCCGTAGAACTGAGAGATAAGCCAGCCGGAAGACTACCCGAAATCAGGCTCCAGAAATATCCTGGGATACCCCCGTTGGCACTCAAAACAAACCGATACACACTTCCAACTGTTCCATAGGGTAATAAAGATGTGCCAATACCAAGGGGAGCTTCATCAATCGTTAAGCTCAGGTCCTGAGATGATACTGCCCCGTAAGCATCCGTTACTCGTATCGTGAAGGTTGATGTGCCAGTAGCTGTGGGTGTTCCTGTAATTATTGCGCCATTGAGCAAAAGCCCAGCAGGCAGGCTCCCTGAACTCATGGCCCATGTATACGGGGCAGTTCCACCGCTCACAGCCAGGACCACACTGTAGGACACCCCAACACTCCCATTGGGTAGTGAAGTGGTTGTAATAACGGGAGAAGGATTGATGGTGAGACTTGATGCACGGCTGGAGGTGGCTCCAGTGGTATCCATGACCTGAACTGTAAAACTCATAGTGCCCACGCTCGTTGGTGTCCCTGAGATATATCCTGTAGCCCCATCCAAAGATAGCCCGGCTGGCAGGCTCCCTGAGCTGATAGACCAAGTTAGAGGCGGTGTGCCACCGGATGCGGTGATCGTCGCGGTATAAGGCTTGACCACAGTCCCATCCGGTAGTGAACTTGTCGTGATTGTTAATGGAGGCGGGGCGATCTTCAGATTTAGTCCCTGGCTTCCAACGGCACCATTGGCGTCAGTTACCTGAACCGTGAAACTATAAGTTCCCGCAGTCGTGGGGGTTCCTGTAATTGTTGCGCTATTGAGCGAAAGCCCGGCAGGGAGGCTCCCTGAACTCACGGCCCATGTATACGGGGCTGTTCCACCATTCACAGTTAGGGTCACACTATAGGACATTCCAACACTGCCATTAGGCAGTGAAGTGGTTGTTATGACGGGCGAAGGATTGATTGTTAGACTTAGGGCACGGCTGGTGGTGGCTCCAGTAGCATCGATGACCTGAGCTGTGAAACTCATAGTGCCCACGCTCGTTGGTGTCCCTGAGATATATCCTGTAGCCCCATCCAAGGATAGCCCGGCTGGCAGGTTCCCTGAGCTGATGGACCAAGTTAGAGGCGGTGTACCACCTGCTGCAGTGAGCCCGGCCGTGTAGGGCCTGTTGATGGTCCCCCATGGCATTGTGGAGGTAAGAATGGTAAAATCTTGTGAAAGAATTATATCAAAGGCATCAAGATCAACTAATGTTCCGGCCGAGTTCGGATTTTTTGTCCCAGTCACCTCAATCTTAATAGTATGGCTACCGCCTGAAAGACCGCTCTTGGTGTACACTGTCTGCTGATATTTCCCTGTACCGTTATACAGATCAACAGTCGCATCCAGGTTGCCATCGATATACACATTGGCTATACCCATATCGGACCACATATCCGAAATCCATGACACGCTTGTACCAGAAAAGGTAAAATTTGTGAATGCTAGATTATTAGAAGAATTCTTATATTTACCCATGCTGGCATTTGCATCAACCATCTGTTGCCAACTACCTTCATAGAGAATAGCCGGATCATCTTCCTCAATTCGTATGGGGGTTACCACAATCCCAATAGTAAAAGATTTAGTCGCCGTAGCGGATACGGTGTCCGAGACAAGTGCGGTTAGTGTATAGCTACCACCGGCAGTTGGACTGCCTGAGATCGCACCGGATGAAGGGGTTAAAGTGAGGCCAGGTGGCAGACTGCCTGCTGTGATGGTCCACGTGTAGGGGCTGACCCCACCACTGGCAGATAGGGTCGCACTATAGGAATTCCCTACAGTTCCCCCTGGCAGGCTGCTGGTTGCGATCATCAATGGAGCTTGATCAATCGTGATCGTTAAGCTCTGGCTGCTGCTCGCCCCGTTCGCATCCCGCACCTCCACGATGAAACTACTGGTCCCTGCCACCGTTGGAGTGCCAAAAATCGTGGAACCGCTTAAGACCAGGCCCGATGGCAGCGCACCCCACACAACCGACCAGGTCAAAGGTGCCGTGCCCCCCATGGCCTCTATCGCTGTACTATAAGCACTGTCCACCATCCCATTGGGTAAAGACGCTGTGGTAATCGCCAGAGACGCATTGACCGTGATGTAAAGGTCCTTGCTCACAGCCATCCTCATCGCATCCGTCACCGTGACTGTGAAGCTTGAGGTCCCTGCGGTCGTCGGTGTCCCCGAGATCACCCCGGTGGTAGGGGTCAAGCTCAGCCCTGAGGGAAGACTCCCTGCCGTCACAGACCAACTATAGGGGGCTGTCCCTCCTGTAGCACTCAGCGTCACACTGTAGCCCTCCCCCACCGTCCCCATTGGAAGCGATACCGTCGTCGAGGTTAATGGCACTTGTGTCTCCTGGGCCACCTCCGCATCACTCAGCACCCGGTTCCAAACCTTGACCTCATCCATCTGCCCATTGAAAAAGCTGGTCCAACTGCCTGTCCAGATCCGCCCCCCCAGGCCTAAGGGCTGTGTACTGGCATCAATGGTGCCACTTACAGCTATTGTCTCCTTCAGCACACCGTCCACATAAAAGCGCACCGCCACCCCATCATAGCTCACCGCCACATGCTGCCACTGATTTAAGGTCAGCGCTGTGCTCCCATACCAGCCCTTCCACACCCCTCCACTCATAAAGGCAAATTGAAACTTGCCATTGATGATTCCCACCTCATAGGCATATTCCTTGTTCACAAAAATCTGCTGCCCTATCCCTGAACGGGGATACACCCAGGCCTCTAACGTGAGGGCCGTCCCGGTAATATTCAGACTCGCGCTATGGGGCACGCTTACATAGTCATTCACCCCATCAAAGCTAAAAGCCATGCCGGCCTTGCCCGCCTGATTCATCACTACCCCATTGACCGCTGTGCCGGTGTTGCTATTGCCTGAGGCATCCCCTACCACCGTCCCACTGACCTCGTCTAAACGATAGTAGGCCACTTGCCCGACTGGCCCAGAGCGCCCAGCTTCTGCCCAAACCTCATCATAGGTTAATACCCGGTTCAAAACCTTGACCTCATCCAGCAGCCCATTGAAAAAGCTGGTCCAACTGCCTGTCCAGATCCGCCCCCCCAGGCCTAA
>JASEIE010000059.1 GCA_030024065.1 Thermodesulfobacteriota bacterium | reverse complement strand
CGAACAGGTCCAGCACTTCCGGCCGGTGGATTGAGGAAGGAGATCTCAACCCCATTGATCATTTGAGAGTTGATGTTCTCATTCAAGGGGAAGCGATCAATTTTTCTCCTCTGAAGCGTCTTTTCTAACTCGAGGTAGAATTCCGAATCTCCGCGAAGCCCGTTGTCCCAGAACCGGCCGATTTTAAATTGGGAGGCGATGAAGTTTAAACCCTTCAGGTGGTCGGGGTCAGGATGGGTCAGGACAAGGGTGTCGATCCTTCGTATTTTTTTCTTCCAAAGAAAAGGCGCGATCACATTCTTTCCGATATCGAAACGGTCCTCATGGAGGCCCCCTCCATCGATCAACATTCGTTTTCCTTTTGGAAATTCGATCAAAATGGAATCCCCATGCCCCACGTCGATGAAGGTGATGGTGAGGTCTTTACGAAATAGATCCTTCAGATTCCAGTAGGCTAAATCGAAGGCAAAAAGAATGCAGATACCGAGAAAGAGGTACTTCACCTTTGTCCCTTTTCGAAAGTGGGCCAAGGAGAAGATGAGGAGATAGAAGAGGATGACTTCGAGAGCCGTTGGAGTGGAGAGATAGATGGATGCACAGGGAACGGAGGCAAAGAGGGTTACCACTTTGAGAAGGATGACTGCTAAAAAGCCATTCACTGTGATCAGCAGGGTGGCGAAGGGGTAGATGAAGAAGGAGAAGAGGGAGGCAATGAGGCTGAGAGGGACGATGAGAAAACCGACCCAGGGAATGGCAAAGAGGTTGGTCAGGAATCCGATGAGGGAGATACGGTTGAAATGGAGTGCGACAAAAGGGGCTGTTCCCAGGATCGCGATGGCCGTCGTGACGAGAGAGAGTTTCACATATTTCCAGACCTTCTGTTTCCATGAGACTTCCGGAGGGATCGGAATTCCTTCTCGTTTTAGATCCCGGAGAAGGCGCGGCACCAGATAGAGGATCGAAAGGACGGCGAGAAATGAGAGTTGAAAGGAGACATCGAAAAGGGAAGGAGGCGAAAAGAGGAGGATGAGAAAGGCAGCCAGGGCAAGGGTGTGGAGGAGATGTCTTTCCCGATCGAAGACAATAGAGAAAAAGAAGGTGATCACCATGATCGTTGCCCGTATCACCGAGATGCCTCCGCCGGCAATGAAGGTGTAGAGGAGGATACAGGGAATGGTCAGGCCGGCCGCCCATTTTTTCACGGAGATGGAGAGAAGGAGGAACTCCGAACGCTTCAAGAACCAGATGAGCAAGAAGAATGAGAGGAGAGCCACGATCCCGAGATGATCTCCCGAAATGGCCAGAAGGTGAGCGATCCCTGTGGTGATGAAAAGTTCTTTCACCTCCTCAGGAATATTTCCCTGTTCACCCAGAACCAGGGCCTGAAGGATGGAGGAAGAGGGTGGCCTTCCCTCTTTCTCCAAGAAGTCACGGATATGATCCCGCCAGGCCTCGATCCTCAGGAGGATGGGATTTTTAAATCCCTCGCCGACTTTCACCCACATCTTCTCCTCGGAGAGGAAACCGATCACATGGATTCCTTCAAAGGCGAGATAGCGTTCATAGGAGAAGATGCCCGGGTTATGAAATCCATGGGGGCGATAGAGTTTACAGAGAAACCGGAGACGATCTCCAAGATGAAAGGCCCCGTTCTCCTCTTTAGTAAAAAGGAGGAGACGGCCTTCCACAGGAATGTGACGGTCCGATAGAATGACCTTGCTGGATTTGATCAGGAGTTGCGTTTTCCCCGGGATTCGATGAGGCGGTCGATCGATCGTTCCCTCTAATAAGATTCGATCAAAGCCGATAAAATGGGAGAGATGCGAAGGTGGATGTCCGGGATGGAGATAGTTGTGAATGGAAAAGATCCCGAGAAAAAGGAAGAAGAAGAGGGAAACCCAGGACCCCCAGGAGATTCTTTTCAAAATGATCAGGAGAATCCAGAGGATCAGGAGAATCGAGAGAAGAAGGAGTCCTTGAGAGGGAAAGGGGAAGTCGAAATGGCCCCAGAAGAGTCCAATCGTATAAGCGAGGAATATGGGAATGAGGGGCAGGCGAAATATCCTGATCATCTCCGCCCCGACAGAACTCAAGCCCCTCTCTCTCCATAGACAGCATCAACAGCCTGTTAGGAGAGGGGGGAGAGGTATTTCGGGAGAAAATATAAATATCGAAGAAATTTGTCAAGGAGAAACTTACCCCCCCCAAAACCCCCAAAAAAATTTGACTTTATTATATAAAATTATATAATTTTGTGTTTAAAATAAATTATGAGAGGAGGGAAAAGATGGATGCCAGACATTAAGATTAGAGAGAACGAGTCCTTTGAAAATGCACTCCGGCGATTTAAGAAACAGGTTGAAAAAACAGGGATATTATCAGAAGTTCGGAAAAGAGAACATTATGAAAAACCAAGCATCAAACGGAAGAAAAAAGCACTGGCCGCTAAGAAGAGGGCAATGAAAAGGATGCGAAAAATAGTGGACAGAGGATAGAGATGAACCTGGAAGATAAACTGGTCGAAGAGATGAAACGGGCGATGAAGGCGAATGATAAATTACGGCTCTCTACCGTCCGGATGATTCGTTCGTCTATGATAAATAAAGAGATCGAACTGAGAAGAAAGCTAAGTGACGAGGAAATCATCAGGGTCATCCAGGGGATGATGCGGAAGGGCGAGGAATCCCTCGAACAATTTCAGGCTGGAGGACGGACAGACCTGGTAGAGAAGGAGAAAATGGAGATAGAGATTTTTAAATCCTTTTTACCTCAACCGCTCCGTCAGGAAGAAATCATTAAGATCATCGACGAGACGATTCAGGAAACCCAGGCTTCTTCGTTAAAGGATTTAGGAAAAGTGATGAAAGCGGTCATGCCAAAACTGGGGGGGAAGGCCGATGGCAAACTGCTCAATCAGCTGGTAAAAGAGAGGCTTTCCCCTTAAATTCCCCCTCATTGAACAAAGCTGTTCCCCTCTTTCAGGCTTTATGGACAATCGTTCCCTTAAGGCTTTAGAGTTTGACCATCTTTTAGAAATCCTGAAAACATTTTCAATCTCTCCTCCGGGGCAAAGGCGGTGCATGGCCCTGAGACCCACCCGAGATCACTCCCTGATCGAATCGCGATTGACCGCAGTCATCGAACTGAAAGAAATTCTGGAAACCCAGGGAGACATTCCCCTCAGAGGGCTGAAAGACATTGAGGCCATTTTGAAGAGATTGGAAGTGGAAGGATCGGTCCTTGATGTCCAGGAGATACTCAACATTTACCAACAGATGGTATTGGTCAAAGGGTTGAGGGGCTTCTTCCTCAAATCGGAAATCAGAGCCTCTTCTCTTCAAGAGAAGATTTCAAGACTTTCCTCCCTAAAAGCCCTTGCAAAAGAGATCCTCCAGGCGATCAATACCAAAGGTGAGATCCTGGACCGGGCCAGCCCGGGTCTTTCGGATGTTCGCCATCATTTGGGAACGGCCAGGGAGAAAGCAAAGCGAACACTCGAACATCTCCTCCATCAGGAGGATCTCCAGCCGATCTTTCAGGAACACCTGATTACCTTGAGAAATGGAAGATATGTGCTCCTCGTCAAATCCGACTCCAAACACCGCCTGAAGGGGATCATCCATGATCAGTCCCATAGCCATATGAGCCTTTTTTTTGAACCCCTTGAGGTTGTTCCCTTTAACAATGAGATCAACATCCTCATGGCAGAGGAGAAAGAGGAGGAATACCGAATTCTAACAGACCTCTCCGAGAAGATGAGAAAAGAGATCCAACCTCTCCGGGATGACTTTGAAATCCTGGGGGAACTGGATCTCCTTTATGCGATGGCAAGACTCTCCCTCCTTTTAAGAAGCGTCAAACCCGAGTTGAATGGAGAGGAAAAGATCGTGATGAGGGAAGCACGGAATCCCCTGCTCAGCCTCCAGAAAGAAGGTCAAATTATCCCGGTTGACCTCCGGATGGGAGAGTCCATCCGTACCCTGATCATCAGCGGAGCGAATGCGGGTGGAAAAACCGTAGCTCTTAAAACATTGGGGCTTTTGACCCTGATGGTCCAATCCGGCCTTCCCATTCCTGTTTCAGAGGGAAGCCAGGCGGCGATCTTCGAAGAGGTCTTTGCCGTGATCGGCGATGAACAGAGTATGGAAGAGAATCTGAGCACTTTTTCCGCTCACCTCCTCCATGTGAACCAGATTCTGGAGAAAGCAGGACCCCATAGCCTTGTTCTGCTGGACGAGCTGGGAGTGGGCACCCATGCTTCAGAGGGATCTGCCCTGGCGATGGGCTTCTTGGACCTGTTCAGGGAGAAGGGAGCCTCGGTCGTGGTCACTACCCACTTCGACGGTCTCAAGGCCTATGGTTACCTTTATCCGGATGTGGAGAATGTGTCGGTTGAGTTTGACGAGAAGACTCTGGAGCCCAGGTATACCCTCTCCTATGGAACCTCTGGTTTGAGCAATGCCTTCTTAGTGGCCGAGAAATTGGGTGTCTCAGAGAAGGTCCTGGAGCAGGCTCGCCACCATCGAAACGGAAGTGGACAGGAGATTTTACGGGCCCTGGAGAGGCTGGAGGGATTGAAGGCGGATGCGGAGAAGCAGCGATTGCAATGGATCAGGATGAAGGAGGAGGCGGACCAGGATCATCAGAGGTTGAAAGATATTCTCGACCGGATCAGGAGTAGAAGGCAGGAGATTCTCTCACTGGCCGAGGAGAAGGCCAAGAAGACAGCCCAGAAGGTAGAAGAGGAGTTGAAGGCATGGTTGCGCCGGCAAAAGGAGGAGAAGGTCCCGTCACAAATTCGCAGGAAAGAGATTCAGGAAATCAGAGAGAAATTCTTTCCTTCCATCCGAAAGAAGGGTCCCCATACGAAGCCGGGTGGCTTAAAGATTGGAGATCGTGTTAGAATTGAAAGCCTTCGAAGCAGCGGTATTCTCCTAAAGGTGGAAGAGGCATTGAACCGTGCCGAGGTGATGACGGAGAAAGCAAGGGTGGTCGTTCCCCTTACTGACCTCGCCAGAGCGATCGATGGGGGGGGAAAAGAGGAAACAGAGAGACCCCTTGCTCAGTCCTGGCCACACGGGAATGTTCGGGAGATCCCAGCGCAATTAAATGTCATCGGTCTGACGATAGAGGATGCCCTTCCTGTGGTGGATAAATTTATTGATCAGGCCCTCTTCCATGGTCTGGAAAAGGTTCAGATCATCCACGGGGTTGGCTCCGGACGATTGCGAAATGCCATCGGCAAATATCTCGACAATCACCAGGGGGTGAAATGTTTTACTCCCGGCGAGGCTCAGAAAGGCGGCAAAGGGATCACTGTCGTGGAGTTGAGGTGAGAATCTTTTGACAGACGGATTTTTCTCAGAGGCGAAGGTTTCAGAGATTCGAGACCGGGCCAGCATCCTGGAAGTCGTCTCAGACTATATCAGTCTGAAGAAAGCCGGAAAGCACTATAAGGGATTATGTCCATTCCATACCGAAAAGACCCCTTCTTTTATGGTGAACGAGGAGAAGCAGATCTTTCACTGCTTTGGCTGTGGAGAGGGAGGGAATGTCTTCACCTTTTTGATGAAGATGGGCCATTTCTCATTCCCACAGGCTGTCGAAGAGCTGGCGAAACGTTACGGGATAAAACTCCTACGGCGAGAACACTCCCCCGCCCAAAAGAAGGAGATGGCCAAGAGGGAAGTCCTCTTCCAGATCAATCAGACGGCATCGGAATATTTCCACAATCTCCTCACTCAAAAAAAGGAGGGCAACGAGGGGAAGCAGTATCTCTCTCAGAGAGACGTCAATGAGGAGATCGTCAGGGAGCATCGACTGGGTTACGCTTCCGATCGCTGGGATGGACTGGTTGAGCACCTGAGGGAGAAGAAGGTCTCTCTGGATCTGGCATGGGAGCTGGGTTTGATCCTTCCCAAAAAGAAGGAAGGCTGGTATGACGCGTTCCGGAAAAGGATCATCTTTCCCATCTTCGACCTCCATCAACGGATTGTTGGATTCGGAGGGAGATTGATCGGAGAGGGACAGCCTAAATATATTAACTCCTCGGAATCAAGCATCTATCATAAAGGGGAAGTCCTCTACGGGCTTCAGGTGGCCAAGCGTTACGCTTCGGAGAGGGATTGTGTTATTATTGTTGAAGGCTACTTTGATCTCTTGACCCTCCATCAATACGGATTGAAGCACAGCGTCGCCACACTCGGAACAGCCCTGACGACACAGCAGATAAGGACCCTTAAGAGATATACAAGAAATTTGATCTCCCTTTTCGATCCTGACCAGGCAGGGACTCAAGCCACCCTTCGCATCCTTCCTCTTTTTTTGGAAGAGGAGGTGACGGGTAAGACCATCCTCCTTCCAAAGGGAGAGGACCCGGACACCTTTTTGAAAAAGGGGAATTTGGGTGATTTTGAGAGAAGAGTGGCTGGAGCCGTTCCGCTCATCGACTTCTTTTTCGAATGGTTGATGAAGACCCACGATGTGAAAGCGATTGACGGCAAGGTGATCATTGCGAAAGAAGGAATAGCGCTGATCCGTAGAATCCCTGAAAAGATTCGAAAGGATTTCTATGTGAGGGCCTTAGCGGAGAGGCTGGACATCCGGGAGTCGATCTTATATGAGATGATTCAATCCTCTCCCGGAGATCGAACCAGACCCTTAGAAAACCTTCAGAGAAAAACGGTTGAGAGGAATTTCCCGAAGGCCGAGGAGATGGTGATTCGCCTCATGCTCCTCCATCCCGAACTGATCCCGGCCATTTTAGAGGAGGGGATTCTAAATGAATTTGAAAGCCCTCTATTGAAGAGGGTGGGCCAGACGTTGGAAAGCTTCTATCAGGAGAAGGGGAGACTGGACCTGGCGGAGGCACTGGGGACCTTTGAAGAGGATCTCAGAAACAGGCTCTATGAATATGCCTTTGAGGAGGGCAGCCTGGAAGGAAGTCACCGGGAAAAGATTTTGAAAGACTGTATCCAGAAGATCCGTCGAAAGAAGTTGAAGAAGGATGAGAACGAATTGCTCAGAAGGATTAAGGAGGCTGAGAAAGGAAAAGGGGAAAGAGAACTCGAGGCTCTTTTAATGGAGCATCAGGAGCTGGCTAAGAAGGGAAGGGGTTTCTTGAAAGAGAACCTCTGAAAGGGATGGGGAGAAGCGAATGGGAAGAAGTGCGAAGGTCAAAGAGATGGAACAGATGATCTCCTTGAGAGAAGAGAAAGGGTTTATCAACTTCGATGAGGCGAACGGGATTCCCCCGAATGATATCGTCTCTTCCGACCAGATCGATGATGTCCTCATGATGTTTGATGAGATGGACCTTGATGTTGTGGAAGATCTCCAGGGCTTGAAGGTGGAAGGGGAGAAGATTCTCGAAAAGGAAGAGGAAGAAAATGGATTAGAGTTAGAAGGTCTCGGCAGGGCAACGGACCCTGTTCGAATGTATCTCCGGGAGATGGGATCGGTATCCCTTCTCACCCGGGAGGGAGAGGTGGAGATCGCAAAGAAGATCCAAAGCGGAAAAGGGGAAGTGTTGAACGCTGTGCTGACCTGCCCCATGGCCGTCAAAGAGATCATCAATCTGGGCAGCGCGATCAAGGCCGGGAAGATCGAGATCCGCGAGGTGACCAGCGAGATTGACGAAGAGGAGACAGATGTTGAGGAGGAGCAAAGGCAGAAAAAAAGGATTCTGGATCTGATCGAACGTGTCCGTCGAAACGATGAGGGGATCCGACGGCATCTAAAAAAGAAGGATGTCTCAAAAAAGAAGATTCAAGCCCAGATGAAGAAGAAGCAGGAGGAGATCATCCAACTTCTCAAACAGATGAATTTGAGGGATATCCAGATCCATAAGATTGTTCAGAAGATGAAACAGGCGATCAGCCGGGTGGAGAAGGCGGAAAACGAGATTAAAAAGACGGAAGAGAGGGCGGGAATCTCTATCAAAGAAGCAAGGGTTCTTCTGAGAAGGATACAGGCCAGGAAGTTGAATGCGAAAACCATTTTCAGGGGTCGAGGTTTAAGCAGGGTCGATCTCATGGAAATCGACCGATCAGCCCAAAATGCCCAGAAGAAAATCAATCGGGTGGAGGCGGAGAACGGTCTGTCGGCGCAGAAGTTGAAGGCAGCCGTGAGGGCCATTATTTACGGGGAGGTCAAGGCGATGGACGCCAAGAGCGAACTGGTAAGGGCGAATCTGAGGTTGGTCGTCTCCATCGCGAAGAAATATACCCATCGAGGGCTTCAGTTTCTCGATCTTATCCAGGAGGGGAATATCGGTTTGATGAAGGCGGTGGATAAATTCGAATATCAACGAGGTTATAAGTTCAGCACCTATGCCACCTGGTGGATTCGTCAGGCCGTCACCCGGGCCATTGCCGACCAGGCCCGGACCATCCGCATTCCTGTTCATATGATCGAGACCATTAACAAACTGATTCGGACCTCAAGATACCTCGTTCAGGAGATCGGGAAAGAACCCACACCTGAAGAGATCGCTGAAAAGATGGAGATGCCCCTGGACAAAGTGAGGAAGGTGTTAAAGATTGCTAAAGAACCCATCTCCCTGGAGACCCCTGTCGGGGAAGAGGAGGATAGCCATTTGGGAGATTTTATCGAAGATAAGGCGATCGTCTCACCGATCGAAGCGGTGATCGACTCCAATTTGGCAGAACAGATCTGGAAAATCCTTTCCACCCTCACGGCCAGAGAGGAGAAGGTCTTGAGGATGCGGTTTGGCATCGGAGAGAAATACGACCATACTCTGGAGGAGGTGGGACAGGACTTCGATGTTACCAGAGAGAGGATCCGGCAGATCGAGGCCAAGGCATTGAGGAAACTGCGACACCCCAGCCGGGCAAAGAAATTAAAAAGTTTTCTTGAGGCCTAATAAAAAATGCGGATTTCGGAATTCGGAATGCGGAATTAAAATTTGAATTTCCATTCGAAACTCCGAAATCCGAATTCCGCATTCGGATGGGGTTGACACCCCGAGGAGATAGAATATAATGATAGGAGGGCCCATAGCTCAGTTGGAAGAGCCACCGGCTCATAACCGGAAGGTCCCTGGTTCGAATCCAGGTGGGCCCATAAGGAAGATGGAGGGTGAGTCCAATCCGCTCCCTGAAGATAGAGGGAAAATGGTACGGCATGCTGGGCAAAGAAAGAGTGCACCCTCCGGTGCACTCTTTCTATTTTTAAAGAAGAATTTGTAAGAGGGGAGGCTACCATTGAGGGAACAGCTGGAACTCCTTTGGGAACTTCAAAAAATCGATCTCGACCTGAAGAATATTAATGAGGATCGGGAGCGCTATCCCAGAGAGATGAAAAAATTGGATGAAAAGCAGCACTTCGAAAAAGAGAGGATTCAGCAGGAGAGAGAGAAGCTCGAAACATTGGAAAAAGATCGGAGACAGAAGGAGAGAGATCTTGTCGGGGAGCAGGATAAGATCAAGCGGTCAGAGGGAAGGATGTCCGAAGTGAAGACCAACAAGGAGTATCAGGCTCTTCTGAGCGAGATCGAAACCTTCAGAGAGGCGGTGAGCCGGATCGAAGAGGAGATCCTGTTGGTGATGGACGAAATCGACCAGCTCAAGAAGGATCTCTCCAAACGGGAAAAAGAGATAACCATCAGCGTGGAGAAGTTCGAAGCCGAAAAGAAGAAGATTCAGGAGAGGATGGTTCAGGACGACCTGGTCTGGAAGAAGAAGCAGGAAAGAAAGGAGAGCCTGTCGAAACAGATCGAATCGAAACTGTTCAAAATTTATAATACATTGAAGGAAAAGAGGTTGGGGATTGGGATGGTGTGCGTAAAGCATGAAACCTGTCATGGTTGCTTTGTCAATGTCCCTCCCCAGATGTTCATCGAGGTTCAGAAGAACAACTCCCTCATCCGGTGCCCTAACTGCAATCGAATCCTCTACTGGGAAGGAAATGGAGAGAAGAGGTGAAAGGGATCAAAAAGGAACATCCAACCCTGGAGGACCCCGAGCTTTTCATCTATATCGATGGCGCCTCCAGAGGAAATCCGGGTAGGGCAGGAGCCGGGGTTTATATTACGGATGGAGAGGGGAGGAGAATAGCCGAGAGGAGTCGATACCTCGGCCATAAGACCAACAATGAAGCAGAATATGAAGCCCTTCTTTTAGGATTGAAAGAGGCAAAGAGATTTGGAGGGAGGAGCATCCATATCTACACCGATTCGGAATTGATCGAAAGGCAGGTGAAAGGGATCTATCGGGTGAAAGAACTTCATTTGAGGGTTCTTCACAGAATGGTGATGGAGAATCTGAGGGGGTTTGCCTTCTTTGAAATCGAGTCCATTCCGAGGGAAGAGAACCAGGAGGCAGACCTTCTTGCAAATCATGCGATAGAACGGATGATAGCAAAGGAGAAGGAGAAAGGGGGGATTCGAGGGGGAAGAGATGGCCGCTCCCCATCACGGCCTGCGATGGGAAGTGATCGGGGGGAGGAAAGTCCGAGCTCCACAGGGTAGGGTGGTCCGTAACACGGACGGTTCCGTCTTTTAAGAGACGGGGCAAGGAAAGTGCCACAGAAAAAATACCGCCCCGTGGAATGGCGTCTTCGCCTATTCCACGGGGTAAGGGTGAAAAGGCGAGGTAAGAGCTCACCAGTGTTCCGAGTGATCGGAACAGCTTGGTAAACCCCACCCGGAGCAAGACCAAATAGGTTCCGCTCCCCGTCCTAAAAGGGGAAAGAAGGGCCCATTCAAATTTACTCCGTAAAGCGGAGTAAAGGCGGGACGGGTAAGGTCGCTTGAGGTCCTGAGCAATCAGGATCCCAGATAAATGGCTATCATCCCGACTCTGCCCACAGGTGGGGTCGAGATACAGAACTCGGCTTACGGTCCCCTTCGGAACCCCCCTCTTTTCTTTAAAAATTCCCCATTCATTTCCCTTTTGAAAAGGGGGAAACACTTCCCCTCCCTTTGGCCTTTTTAACCTGCCAGAGGCAGGCAAAAGGGAGGTAAGTAGGGATTTTAAAAGGGTTATTTCAAACAGCTGAAGTGTTAAAATTTTATAACGATTCGATTCGGGCATGAAAAAGGAACTTTCACCAGACGAGCGACGACGACGTAATGAACTGATTATCATTGGTGTCATCTCTGTCCTGATCGTCATCCTCACCGCGATCGAGATGAAGATCCCCCAGGTGGGAGAGAAGATCCCGATTGCCAACAATATCATCATCTTCAGCCTCATCAATATCAACATCATCCTGATCCTCCTTCTGATCTTTCTGGTGATTCGAAATCTCGTCAAACTGATCTTTGAGCGAAAGAGGAAAGTGCTCGGAGCAAAGCTGAGAACCAAACTGGTTGTGGCCTTCATCAGCCTCTCCCTGATCCCCACCTTCCTTCTCTTCTTTGTTGCTGTGGGATTTATTACCAACAGCGTTGACCACTGGTTTAAGGCCCAGGTGGAACAGTCCCTCCAGGGGTCTTTGGAAGTTGCACAGACCTACTACCGGGATTTCGCCAACAACACTGTCTCCTCGGCCCAGCAGATTGGTCGCCATCTCACCAAGCAGGGTCTCTTGAAGAGAGAGATGGGGGTGGCCTCCCTGAAAGAGGCCCTTGAGTTGAAACGGCAAGAGTACCACCTGAGCACACTCGGAGTATTCTTCAAAGGAGGAGAAGGATCGGTCAGAGTGGAAGACCCTGCGCTCAGGGCCCTCTCTCTCTCTTCTCCGAAAGATTTATTGGAGATAGGATTTTCAGGAAAGGAAGTGTCCAGGACCCTATCGGTTGGAGAGGGGGAGATGATCATGGGGGTTGCACCTATCTTCCATCCTATGGACAGGGGAGAAGTGATCGGTGTGGTGAGTGCCTCCCATTTCATTCCGAAGAGCCTTGCAGGGAAGATGCGGGAGATTTCCCAGGCCTTTCTCGATTACAAGCAGTTGAAGGTTTTGAAAAAGCCGATCAAGTTCAGCTATATGATGGCCCTTCTGATGGTCACGCTTCTGATCGTCTTCTCGGCGATCTGGTTCGGTTTCCGTCTGGCCAAAGACATCACCGTTCCGATTAAAGAGTTAGCAGAGGCTACCCACCGGATTGCTGAAGGGGATCTAAACTTTCGAATTCAGATGAAGGCTTCCGATGAGATCGGGATGCTTGTCCAGTCCTTCAACCAGATGACCGGAGACCTTCAGGTGAGCCGTTCGGAGATAGAACAGCGGAAAAAATATATGGAGATCGTCCTGAAGAATGTGGCAGCTGGGGTGATCTCCATTGATGATAAGAGGATGATCACTACGATCAATACCTCTGCGGAGCAGATATTGGAGGTGAGGGGAGAGGCAGTCCTCGAGAAGAGTTTCTCCGAAGTGTTGGCAAGGGAGTATGTGGAAAGGATAGAAGAGTTGTTAAGTGAGCTCAAATCTTCACAGAAGGATTCGGCTGAGAAACAGGTGACGATCAATGTGGGTGGAAAATCCCTCTCTCTTTTAATCAATCTGACGACCTTGAGGGACGAAGAGGGGAGAGCGCTCGGTTTTGTGGCGGTCTTCGATGATCTCACTCAACTGATGAAAGCCCAGAGAGTAGCAGCCTGGAGGGAGGTGGCCCGAAGGATTGCCCACGAGATCAAAAATCCCCTGACCCCCATCCAACTCTCCGCCCAGCGCCTCCGGAAAAAGTATCTTGAAAAACTCCAGCAGGACGGCACTGTCTTCGATGAGTGCACACGGACGATCGTAAAACAGGTTGAAGAACTCAAGGGAATGGTCAACGAATTCTCCAACTTTGCCCGAATGCCTGCTTCGAATCCCACCCTCAATCATCTCAACGAGATCATTCGGGAGACCCTCGTCCTCTTTAAGGAGGCACATAAGGATGTCCATTTCAATTTTACTCCTCACGACCTGCCGGCTTTTGACCTCGACCGGGACCAGATGAAACGGGTGATGATCAACCTCATCAAGAATAGCCTTGCCGCCATTGACAGGGGAGGAGAGATCAGGATCCAGACGAGTTACGACGAAAAACTCCAGATGGTTCGTCTCGAGGTGAGTGATGATGGATGCGGGATTTCCGACGAGGACAAGGGAAAACTTTTCGAACCCTACTATTCCACCAAAAAAACCGGTACCGGATTGGGCCTGACCATCGTCAACGCCATCGTTGTTGACCACAATGGATATATTCGGGTCCGTGACAACAAACCCAAAGGAACCACCTTTCTCATCGAACTTCCTGTCCGGGTCTAACAACACGGGGATAGGGAGATGGGGTGATGGGGGGACAAGGAGAGGATTAGATTTTCCCTGCGTCTCCACTTCATCGAGTCCCCGTTTCCATATTAATTAAATTGTTGATTTAATCCTATCTTTTAGGTAAAATTAAGAAATAATGGGTGAAAAACTGATTTGTCAGAATAAGAAAGCCAGATTTAATTATTCGATTGAAGAATCCTTGGAAGTGGGAATCTGCCTTCTGGGGACGGAGGTAAAATCCCTCCGGGAGGGCAGGGTAAACCTTGGGGACAGTTACGGGATGATCAAAAACGGAGAGATCTTTCTTGTGGATGCCCATATCAGCCCGTATTCCCATGGAAACCGGTCTAACCCTGATCCTTTGAGGACACGGAAACTGCTCCTTCATAAAATGGAGATTCGCCGTCTCATCGGGAAGGTTCAGGAGAAGGGGTTTACACTCATCCCGCTCCGCCTCTACTTTTCGAATGGAAAGGCAAAGGTAGAGATGGGGCTGGCCAAAGGAAAGAAGCTCTTTGATAAACGGGAAATAATCAAACAAAAGGCGATGCAAAGAGATATGGAAAGGGGGCGAAAAGGGTTCGACGGGGATCGTTGACGTCAGGGTGGCATACCGAGGTCCCATTGGCTCGTTAAACAAATGGGATTAAACATAATCGCAAACAACTACGATTATGCCCTGGCTGCCTAAGGGCAGCTAGGCGTCCTCCCTGTCCTTGCCTGTAGGGCAGGATCAGGATGTCACAAAAACAGGATAGTCCCCTTCCGACGCCTATAGGAGGGGGGCGAAACTTCATAGGATAGTCTCTCGGAAATCCTGCCTGTGGGAGATCCAAGGGGCGAATTTAAAATACAGGCTATGTATGTAGAAGCTCTGTCGGAAGGTTCTCGGACGCGGGTTCGATTCCCGCCGCCTCCACCAATT
>JASEIE010000058.1 GCA_030024065.1 Thermodesulfobacteriota bacterium | reverse complement strand
AGCGATATCGCCCTTTTCTGCTCTCACCACGGTCTCGCGTAAAGAACACCCGTCGGCCAGATGGATCAAAAAGGTTCGGAGCAAGGCCTCTGCATTTTCAAACTTACGACATCGTCGCAAAGCCCCAAACTCCTTTGCCTTGCTTTCCCATCCGGTCGGTAAAAAGCTCTTTACTACTTGCCAGTCATCTTCTTCGTCCAACCATTTTAGGTTTTCCATTGTCACCCCCTTGGGTGACAAATATATCAAAACTCCCCTAAATAAGTCAAGCGTTAAGTTAGCGCTTATGCCCCCCATGGCCCTGTCTCCATTTCTATCTGTTCTTATTCGCCCATTACATGTACCAGGATTTTTCTTTGTCTCTTGCGGTTGTCGAAATCGATGAATACAATCTGCTGCCAAGTTCCTAGGGCTAAATCTCCATGGATCAGGGGAACCGTAAGAGAGGGCCCGACGAGCGCCGCCCTTACGTGAGAGAAAGCATTCCCATCGCCCCAGCGCCGGTCATGAGCATAGGGGATATTCGATGGGGCCATTCTTTCAACGGCTTTCTTCAAATCCTCCAGCACGCCGCTTTCATATTCGATCGTCGTAACTGCCCCAGTAGACCCGGAACAAAAAATCGTGACCATCCCATTTTTTATTGCTGCCTTTTCCACCACGCCCGTTACTTGCGGCGTGATATCGATAATGTCAGAAAACCCTTTCGTGTTTAAAGAAATAAATTCTGAAACAACCATGATATTCCTCCCGGAATCAGCCTTGCTCCCTTTTTGCAGGATGGATAAGGGAGAATCCTGCCGGGCGGCACGCTGAACGGGTATGAGAAACAGGGGGAAACGGGGGTGTGCAAGTTGGGGTCTCCCATCCTTTCTTCTCGCATGCTTTATGGAAATTTATAATTGTATGGACTCCCCCTGTTTTCCCCCGATGCCCCAAAGTAGACAACGTACCCTTGTGTAATTTGGAATCAACTATTTAATTTGATGGTTTCGAACAACTTTATATTCTTGAATTCGCCAGGATGAGAGATGGCGAGCTGGTCAAGGATTCGTTGGCGTGATTCAACGGCAAGATCAAAGCATATTCTTAATTCCTCAATTTCAACTGTTTCGGGGGCCTTATGGGGAAAAATTAACTTCAAGAGGCCTGCACTCGTCTTCTTGATCGCATCCTGGTTTCTGCCCGTCATACTGCCGAATTCAATATGGGCATTAACAATGGTTTGATAATTCTTCCTGCGGAGACGAGTAAAAATTTCGGCAAGATAGTCCGTAACAAAACCATATCCGGAAGCGTAGTTCTCAGGTTTTATTTTTGGCATCTCCCAACCGGGCAAAAAGGCATGGATTCGATCGAGAAAGGCTGAATCCTCGCCCAGCTCGGGCGGTAGGGTCATAAAAAGATGGAGATAGTGGTCTGCCGGTCTCTTCTTTTCTAAGTCTGTATCGATATTTCCGGCTAACACAATGCTTGCACTTGCATGGAGTTCTTGGGGTCCACGGGAAAACTTCCCTGTCTGCATATAATCTTTCAAGATGCTGATTGTCGCCTCCGGGTCACCGAAGTTCGTGTTGGCGATCTCATCAAAAAAAACGACATCCTTCTGACCAAGTATGCCCACCTTTCTTGAAGCAACATTATAAAAAAGAGTCGCAGGAGTGGCCTTACCTCCGGATATCACAAATGATCGATTTGATGTATTTCTATATGTATATGTTTTCCCAGTTTCACGTGGTCCCAACTCAATGAGGTTGTAATTCCCTTCTACAAAAGGTACGAGCCGAAGAAGCATGAGCACCTTTTCTCTTTCGGTAACATTTATTGGTTCAAATCCAATGCTTTGAATAAGAAGGTCGATCCACTCTTCCGTATAGAATTGGGATCGCTTTTCAATATAGTCTTCCAAAGATAATCTTGTGATCTGAAAAGGAGTGAATTCACGAATGTAGAAAGGATAAATCTTTCCCTTTAATTCATACTGTGTATCGTACTCGATGGTCATCGTGCCCCAAGCCCCACCTGCCAATAAAGCATCTCCATATTCTTTCAACACTTTCCTACTCACCCGTACGAAGTTATCGCCTAAAACAGGAACTTCAGCCCAGTAATGATCTCGGCTCGCATCAAGGCGAACTTGCAGTTGTCCAAGAAGTGTGTATTCTCCACCCTCTTTTATCTTGCTCTTCACCAACTCCTTTGCTCCACTCTCTACATAGTGTTCCGTCAATATCCTGTCTATCTTCTTTTGCCCTGAAACTGGATTTTGCGCATCGACATATTTAGCGACTAAATATTCCATCACGTATCTTGGGAATTCCTTGTAGGCTTCATTCCATCGAGTCAACGGCTTGAGCACTACCCGATCAGATAAAAGATTCTGAATCTTTTCATTAAGACCCATTGGTTATCTCCTTATTAATTCTCATCTTCTCCCTCAAGGACTTTGTCCAATTTATCAAGAGCGCTCAGGTCGATCTCAACCTTTTCTTTCTTTTCAAGTACTTGAATCGGAACAGCGTAAGTTCTCTTTACTTCCTTTCCCTGAGCATCTTTATACGATAGAGTCAAATTCAATCGTCTTGAACGACGAGAAAGGATAGGCCCAAGAATTAATGATTTTTCTTCAAGCGAAGTCAACGAGCCCCGCAAACTCTCTTCCCAGCCGGTGTCGAGTTCTGCGGATAAGAAATAGCCTGTTTCCTTATTGCCACTATTTCTGATTAGCAATTCTAACTGAAACTCGGTATCTTCAAGCCCTTCGATCAAGTCCGGAATTTTATCAAGGACAATCTCAATTCTCGGCTTGGTTATTTTCTTCAGTAAAGCTGCAGGCACAACCATTTCGTCCAGGGAAATGCCACCATGTGAATACCTGCTGAACTTACCCTTTTCCCGTCCAAACCACTTTCTTCCTTTAGCAACACAGTATTGCGGAGGCTGTGCAAACCGAACTATTAAACCTTCTGGATGACTCATATCCTTGAGATACCTGAATGTCACCTGGTACTGGTCTTTTGATTTTACCTCAATCTCATTTTCTCTCGAGAGTTCTATGAATCCATGGTCGCTTGTTACAATAACCATATCTTCTTCTCCAATCCGTCCCTCTATGTCTGGGATAATAACTCTTTCCAACATGCCCCGAATTGTTTCATTTAGTTGTTCTATATCCCCTCGAAAAGTATGAATCCAATCGTCACTAAGATTATAAATCAAGATATTATATGGCTTAACATCCAGGTCAAGCTTCCTCTGTCCGTAGTCTGTTTCGCTTGCCACGATAATCCGGAGTGTCTTTCTTCCATCTTCTTTTGAAAGCCCCAAACAACGAGAGGCAAGAATATTGTGATCAGATGTAAAAGTCCTATCATATCCTTCCCACTTCGAAGGTGGTTTACCTGCAAGGAGGGATATACGGGCTATGTCCGTGACCGAAGGTAAAACACAGAGGTAGGTTTCCTCTTGAACCACCTGAAACCTTCGATCGAGAGAAGGTTTGACAACCTCATTCCAGGTATCCAGGCGCATCCCATCAAAGACCAGGAACCACAGACGCCGTTTTTGCGAAAATTTAATTCCTTTGGTCAGCGCATAATCGCTCAAGATATAAGTTGAAAGTCTTGGATGAGAAAGGAATTCATCCAAATTGTGATCGATCAACGCAAACAATTGTAGATCCAGGTTTTCAAGGACCGATTGAATTTCTCCACCCATTTCCTCGGATAAATATTTATCAACAATAACACGAAGATCCTGATCTCCAATCGAACGAATATATCCCATAGATCTGGTCAGAACCAGTTGCATCCTGTACATCTTATTCTTTACATACCAGTCGACAAGCGTTGCCAATTTCTTATGATCTGGAATTTTTACTGAAAGGGTTTTTCGTAAGAAGAGAATGTTTCGAAAGAGAAGGAGTAAGGCTTTTGCATCTCCTGAATATTTGGTTTCAGCTTCACTTAAAAGAATCGGATGTTTAGAAAAGATATCTTCTTCGAATGTGTAAAATATTGAAAATTCTTTCTTTCCAAAAATTTCCTCAAGCACCCGTAACAGAAGCCCATAAATGATAAGTGGGGATGATTCTTTCACTGCTACATGCACGAATGCTGCCGCATCCTGTACGGTAAGACTCTGTACAACCCTCCCGATGGTGCCCTCTGGGAAAGTCTTCTCCGCAAGGGTAATAATTCCATTCCATGCCTTTTTATTCAGTCTTAATTGGCTAACAATCTCAGAAGCATTACTCTCTAAAATGTCCGGGTCGAAACCTATAACCCCAAGGCCTCTGATTTGATGAGATGGATTGGGGACATTTTGCCTTAGGAATAAGTCGTAAAGAACCAGAAATACAGCTAATTCATCAGCGGAAGTGCTAAACCATTCGAACCGTTCTTCTCTACCCGAAATTACTTCCTGTGCAAAGATCTCCCTGCATATTTTTTCATCCTTCTCATCCATCTCATTGCCATAAAGCACAGAAAGAAACCGTGTCACTTTTTGAGAAAAAGATAGATTGGCAACTAATAAGTCTTGTAATGAAATAGTTGGTTTCCGTATGGCAAGCAAAATGGAAAGGATATGATTTCTATTGAGAGGAGAGCTCGGACCCAGCAATTTTCTCAGATCTTCCAGCTTGAATATAAAGTCAGCCACATTTTCGGCGATATCCTCTTCATATGGGAGAATAGTCTCCGGAGGCGGAAAGGTTTCATTCGGCAGAAGATGTTTTAATACGCTATCGACTCTGAGATCGATGATCTCCTCAGCCTGTGTTACTATTTCAGGGATAAAACTCAGATCAATCTTCCCGGAATTTATTCCTTCGGGGTATGTTACCCATACAATATGCCGGAAATTTGGGTCGGATGGTCTCCCTCTGTATTGTCTACGGAAAGCAATATCATTCCCAGAATAGCGATAGATCTCCCACTTTTGGCCTTTTGGGTCAATATAGTTCTCCTTTAAGGAGGTAAGACCTAACGGGTCTAATAATAGCACCAGTCTTACCCCTTCCAATTTCCAGAAGAGCATATCCAGGTAATGACGAACAGTTTGTGGATAACTCTTTGCCAAAATGAAAACCTCACATTCCCGTTTCACTCTGACCTGAGTTTGCAGACCTCAGCCATTTTCCGAACCGACTTGAATCGTTCTGGAGGGACACCTCCCTCATTCAATGATCCGAAAAGTCGCCAGCCTTCCTGGTACAGATTCTTATCTAATTCGGCATTCTGGTAACAAAATTCGATCCATCCGCAAATCTCTTCTTCCGAAGGAGTCCGTTTTAAATTCCCGACAAGGAACTTTTTGATGGTTCCTTTTGTGTATTGGAAACTCACATTCTGCATCTGTTCTTGTTCCCGAACGCTCGGCAATCGGATTCTCCCTTGCTCAATAATTAAGTTTTCTTTTATGATTTCATCGAAGCTTCTCTCGATGGGAATGTCGATTTTCCGAAGATAATACTCCCTCAATTCTGAATAGGGGACCTTGCCATGCTTTTTGAGAAAGTCTTGAAGTTGAAGGACGACCTCTTTCTCGGGACTTTCAGGAAGAGGTCTTTCAAAAAGATTGCCTTGAGGCTGAATATTATTTTTCCTAACGACAAGAGAGCCGGGGGAATACCATTCATCTCCAACCTTCCGGAAAAAGTTTTTGAGGATTTCATCAAGATCGAATTTTTGAATCTGGACCGAAGTGAACAGTCGTTTGATGACCTGGTCGTATATATAATCACGAGTCTGTCCCGGATGCTTAGTTAAAAACTCCTGGACTACTCGGATCACGTCATACTCAATATCCTCTGATTTCTCTATCGTTCTCCTTTCACCATTTTTAGGCTTTTTGAAGTTGATTATTAAAAAGCGCTGCTGAGTCTTGTCGGAATCTATTTGGGATTTAGTCTTTCGTGCAGAGTTCACATGAAGAACCTCTCCTTCATCAATGAAACCTGCCTCATGTGCCATTTTTTGAACTGTTCGATACATTGATGGATCGGTATAGCTATACACGATACTTAGCCATCTTCCTGGCTTTAGAACCTGGTAGCCTTCACACAATGCTTTGGTCATCATATTTTCGTATTCGAGACGTCCTTTCCCTTGTGCTTCATTTTCAATAATTTCAGTTGTGATATCTGTTCTCTTCCCGAGCCACGCCTCCCACATCAGATTTAACTCACTGTAATTGATGTTTGACCCATAGGGGGGATCATAAAAGAGGTAATCAAGATAATTGCCACTAACCCCCCTAAGATCAGCGGCATCATATGGAATAACAAGTTGAGGGGGGGGCTTTGTAGATCTAACTGATCCCAATCCTTTAATTAAAAGCCTTATACGTTCATCGAAGTATTGTAGAATATTCACATCCTGAATCATAGAAGGTATATAAAGAGTTCCCATTCGTATTGCTGGTCCTATATGGTACGCTGGGTCACTACTTCTCTTAAATCGCATCATAAAACAACAAAGGAAAAGGCTCCCCGTAAAGGCAAATATCAACTTATCTCTCACGTCAGCACTGAAGATAAAATCTTCCTCTCTCCCGAAGATCGGATTTTCTTGAGGGATTTGAATTTTCAAAAAATCCACTCCCCCTTCTTTTTGATGCATATAACGCCATACTATTGATAAGGAAATCAGGTTGCGGCGGGAGAACATCTGATAAGGATGGGTAATGCCACGTTTGAGGTTTCGTCTTGGTTCCTGACCAAAGAAAATAACATTCTTAGGGTACCAATATGGAACTTCCTTGGGTGCAATATATCCCGTGCCTGCTTTTTGAAGCATTCGCTGATGAACTTTTGTCCCAACGTCATTCAAAAATCTTTGAATAGGTTCAAATCGATACCCTGACCATTCGTCGTTGCCTTCATGAACAACCTTTGTCGGTCCACCTTCAATGCTGATATAAAGCTCCCAATCTGCTTCATCGAGAGGTTTTGCTTTTGCCTCCCCTTTAACCTTGCATTCGGGACAGTCTACACGGATTTCAACTGGCTCTACCCTGACAAACTCTGCCTTTGCTTTCGTAAATTCGTTTCGGCATTGGTTGTGGCTGCAACGGATTTTTAAAAACTTCTCCCCTTTTTTCATCTTCTCCCAGCGTCCATCACCAGCAAATAGTACCTCTGATTTACACCGTGGGCAGCGAAACACATCAGAAAGAATAGTATTTGCGATCTGAGCGTCCGAATTTCCACATTTATGACATTTGGTTTTATAAAGGGGCTTTATCTCAGGTTCAATTTTCTCCTTTAATTGGTAATAAGCCTTCTGGAGAATTCTCGGGTCGATGGGGGTTGTATAATTTCTGGCAATATGGATACATGCAGGTGAGATTTCACAGAGGATAGCATGTCGGCCGGACATCATCGCAGCCACGCCGGTCATTCCGGTCCCGGCGAAGGCATCGAGGACAATGTCTCCAGGCTTGGTGTAGTGTTCAATATATCGCTTGACCACATAAGGATCTTGTTTGGTCCAGTACATGTGCATGTTATAGATGGCAGAGGATTTGGAGGCATTGTCTATGTTTTCCTGGAAGGGCGGAACATTATAATCTGGATCATACGGCTTGCCATATTTTTTGATGAATTCAGAAAGATCAGACATGGATATCACCGGTTATAATCCCTCCCGACCTCCCTTTAGTAAAGGGAGGAGGTAAGGAATTCCACTTTTTTAAAGTCTGCCTGCTGCAGGCAAGGGGAATGTGGCCTGCAGCATGGTGAACCATTTACTTAAATTCTGTTATTGAAAGGACAGAATCCTTTTCAAAATATCTTTTCTGCGAATCCAGTAGCAGAAAAGTCATTATAAGTGGCAGAATTCTGTAATTGAAGATACAGAAAACTCTTTAAATTAAAGATTCTGTATCTGGAGATACAGTATTATACCCAAATTCTTGTGATTTTGAATTTTGCACCTCTCTTTCTTAGGACCTCTGAAATCTGCTCAAGCAATGAGGCAGGAACCATAACCACTCCAGATGTCAGTCTATAATCTTTTTTGCTGACGAGCCCCCCTTCTGGCTCGTATAAGTCTTTCCTTTTACTGTTTTCTCAACTTTATAACCATAGAGTGCCCTCTGGATAGATGCCCGGTTTTTCCCCGGAAGCCCTTCAAGGGAAAATTTAACCAGAGCCATTGCTTCAAGGGATGGGTGGGCTTCCCTCAGGATATTTAGATCAGGTTTGCCCCAAATCAGTATCCCCTTTTCAGCTACTCTCCAGAGAAAATCCGGTTCAACATCTTTAGGGTCATTCAGGTTTTTGGCCACAAAGGAAAAAGAATAGGCGAGATCAAATTTCTTTGCTATATATCCAGAGAGATCAAGGGCAGCTTTCATTTCGTCTCCCAGTTCTGGATTGTGATCCGTATCAAACAACAGGAGAACATCTATATCACTTTTTTTTGTCATGGTTCCATCCACTGCGGAACCGAATAAAACTGCAGCCTTGAGGTTAGGAATCCCATCTGCTCTACGGATAAATTCCATAATTGGTAACATCAGTTCATCTGGGATCATTCTTGAACCCACCTCTCTACTTTTTCAATTATGTCCAAGCATTCCCGAACGACATCCCCATTTCCCTTGCCACCATACCAGCGGCCCTGACGTAAAAAATCTAACCGTTCAAAAACTTTCGCCAATTCATCCTCACTATGTTCTCTTAAAAGATGAGGTAAACCGACATGGGTGTCCGAATGAACCTGGTGAATCTTCTCCATCCCAGCAGCGATAAGATGTTGAACAATTCCATAAGTCAGTTCGACGATGGCCACCACATTTTTGCCCTCTGGATCAGGGAGAAGTTTTTGGAGGCTCGCTTTGATCTCATTCGCCTTCTGGAGATGCCCTTCTGTCTTCATTTAAGGCTGATCCTCACCTTCTTGCCAGGATTTTTTCTTTTGGCTTCCTTTATGGCCTTTTCAAGTTCGGCACGAATAGCCCTAAGAAAATCATCAAGGTTTTCTTCATCAACGACGCTGAACTGGTCTATAGCTCTTGAAAGAACAGGAACGACCTCTGTGACAATATTGGCCTTCTCGATACATCTTCTGAGAATGTCAAGGAGCTCATCCGTGAGACTCGTAACAAAGGAATCGAGTTTCGTTGCCTGAATAGCCTTGATAAGTTTGTCCAACTTATTTCCTTTGTCCTCAGCAATGATCTGCCTTGTAATTAGCTGGGAGAGACGCTTTTTTGCTGATGAAAGATTCTTTTCCAAACCCCTGATAAAATCGTTAATTTGTTCCAAGGGAGCTTCGGCATCAAGAGATACTCTCGACGGACAATCTTTACAGAATGGGTTTGAGTGGACTTGAACAGGATCGGATGCAGGACAATGGGTTACACGTTTAAGGAGATTTTGATATTCAGAGGGAATAATTTCAACATCTGTAATTCCTACCTCCGGAAGTTTGCTTAGCCTGGAGATGGCCTCTACTTTGGATTCTGCATCCTCAAGTTTTTCTCTAAGACCTTTTAGCAGCTTGTAATATTCTCGATGGTGAATCTGATATTGTCTCTGGTAAGATTCCTGAAATTTCTCAAAAGTCTCTTTGACGGCTTTGAAATGAGATGGGTTTTCAATAAAGCTTTTAACCTGAATCTGACCAACGAGAGAAAGTTTGTTAAGAGATAGAGAGTTATCCTCAGGAATAACCACCTCATCCAGATAGGTCTTTATCCTTAAAAGATCTGTTCCCTGGTCTGACACTGCTTTAAGATTAGAATACTTCGCCACCGCATTTTTAAATTCATCTAAGCCAATGTCCTTATCTTTGATAGACCGGTAAAATTCAGTATAGGTGGTTGATTTTGAGACACTTGATAAAAAATTGATACTTTCTGCATCCGCTTCACTCATATCCTCGCCAAATGCAGTGGAAATGACTCCGAGCGTTTCTTTGACCTTCTTGGCCTCCTCTCCCATTCGTTTTAAGGTTTGGAGTAAAACGTCTTCTTGCTCTCTAATATCATCTGGAGCTGAGGCAGACTTCAAGATCGGATTGACAATTCTTCCAAATTCAATGATGTTGTTCCAGATTTCCCCGGGTTCAGCAAGAATCAAGGTTTCAAAATCATCATCAAATCGGGCTTTCCATTCCACCTCTTTGATGTTGGAAGCCGAAATCTTATTCCCTTTTAGGCCCAGCCGACTTCCAGGCTTTAATGCGATCTCAACAGGCGGCCTTCCCCTTGCAATAAAACAAAGGAGATATAAGGTGACAAATTCCTTTGTGAGACCATGTTTTGTTTCCAATTTATCATAAAGTTTCCATAAGGGAAGTTCTTGTCCGCTCTCGGAGAATAAGGTCTCAATCATCGAAAAAACCTTACTCTCCTGAGGCCGATATTTGGTGGGTGAATCGGGTTGTGACAGGCCCAAAGCGGGGGCAAAATTTTCGCAAGCGCTGGCACTTGCACCGGATGCACCTTTTAGAAGACCATCGAAAACATTTTTTGCATAAGAAGATTTAAACCTTGTTTTAAATGCCATCGAATCCACCAATGGCTCTGAATAGGCATTGGCCAAGACTTTCACGGCTATCTCTTCTATTGCCCGTTCAATATTTCCGGCAGAAAAAGCCTTCTTCGAATCGATACCAATACCACGAGAGGTAACAATTTCCCCATCTCTATAAAAACTGGATTGCTTTGCAAAAAGATTCCGGATGCCTTCGCGTTTCTTCCCAGGGAGCCAATCCTTTATTTCCTCTGCTTCGATACCTGACTTTTCCTTATATTGATCCTGGATCTCATAGACGGTCCAGAGATTTCTCGCCTCATCTTTTGCGGCTCCAGACATTTCTGAAGGAACGGAGATTGCAATTCTGAGATCTTCAACTTCGGAAGGATCGATTTTGGTTGGTTTGGTTAGAAAAACAATTCTGAAGTGAGAATGGTCTTTGATCTTTTCGCCAAATTCTGGGCGCCAATCGCGCGATAGAACCACTTCACCTGGATATTCAATTTTTCTAAATTCAACGCCTAAGGGCTTTGCGGCATCAAATTCAAAACCGGAGAAAAGGCTTTTCTCACCCTCTGCCTCAAGGGGTGATATTTTGAGCGCCTCCTCCCAATACTTCTGGATCTGATTGGGGTCATTTAATTTCTTTTTAATCTCAGTAAAGATAGCTCTTGGGCCACGTCCTGCTCGTTCTGTTTTGAACAATGCCCCTTTCTCTTTTGTATATTCTATTTGAGGAAGTTCCCGGAGCTGGTTTAAAATCAGTCTAACTTCATCTTCACCTTTAACCACATCACCCACCGTAAGAGTGGCTTCTGTCAAATCAATCTCTGAAAGTGGACGAGGTGTCTCCAAAAAAGCGATATGCCACAGGAAAAGGGTTTTGATAATTCGCTTTGCCAGCTCTTCTTGCCCTTCATCAAAGTCAAAATCGGAAAGGGCATTGATGGAATCGTTATAGGCATCGAATGAAGGTTTGTATAGCGTATTGTTTAGAGCCTCATATAAGTCGGTAGAAACCATAAGGTCACTCACTGTAATAAGGCCATTTCGACTCAATACGAGATCATAGAGGGTATCCCACACGACACTGATCCCGAGTCTGGCCGTAGGGAGTTCCCGGGCAGTAATTCTCCGGATTACCTCAAAAACTCGAGGCTGAAAAGGAAAGGTTGAAAGAAAGTATTCCTTGGAGGTATTTTTTAAGAACTTAAAATCTTTGAAATAATCCTCATAATACCCTTCAATTTCGGGTAACCTCTCTTGAATCAAATCACGGACCCGATAAGAAACGATTACGTCATAGTCCTTCTCGTTCTTGCCGCCCAAAAGCAGAAAATTTTCAAAGCGTTCCCCACGCAATTTTGCAGGAGCAGGCTTCTGAGAGGCAACGATCGTGTAGATTTCAAAATCCCTCCCCTTAGGAAGTTCCCATGAAAGGGTTTCAAGGACCTCCTCATCCATTGCATATTCTGGGGTTCCGACAGGATGTCGATCCTGCCAAGATGCGTATTCATCAATAATGAATAGCAGGCCAGAAAATCCTTGTTTCAAAAGTTGATTGTAGATGTAAGTGATTCTGGTCTTCGTAGAGGCTGAAAGCCTGGGTGTCGTCCCCTCATCATCACAATATTGCCTTATAAGATCGGCCAAAACCTGGCGGCCCAAATCGCTTGCTGATTTCCCTGATTTAGATTTGATGTAGGCATCAATTTGGGCTCTTAGTTTATTCTTCTCATACCATTCGATCAATTCGTCTTCTGTGGTAACGAAAACTTTTTCATGAAGCCCCTTCTCATCGAGGATTTCCTCGATATGCCTTTCTATCACCCTGAGCAAATTATCTTTTCCGTGAAAATCCGCTTCGCCTTTCAAATTAATAATGATTGGGAAGAGGGTCTTCCCTTTAAGCCTTCTTGCATAAGGTTGAATGGTGGCACTTCTAACCGAATTCCAGGGGTTTTCAGAATCAGCCATGAGAAGACATCCGAGGGCGGCTAAAAAGTGGGTCTTCCCTGCTCCATATTCTGCCTGAATCCAGAATCCACCTCCCTTACCTCTTGCCACCTGTTCCAAAATATTCTCAAAATATTCCTCGATCGATGGCGTGAAATAGAATGTTTTCAGCGTATTCTCAGGGTCTTGTACTGCCTGCAAGAGCAGGATTGTTGTTTCAGGTTTATTCTCTGTCCGCTTTATAAGTTCTTTGAGTGCTGGTCTAACCATCATTTCCTCCGTGGACGATGTTGTTTCGATTTTCTTCGGGTAATATATTCAGGAGATTTTCAAAAACCTCATCTGGATGGAATTCCACATAGGATGGGAAATTCTCTGTTCTCTCTCCTTTGGGAATTTGAATGACAACCATAGTCCTATCAGAAAGATAGCGAGCATAAAAAGGATTCAACGATACATGATATCGGATGAGGAGTATCCCGTTAGCAACAAGGAGTATTTGTTGTCCCTTGTGGTTCTTTTGTAGAACATCTAACCTTATCTCCAAAGATTTTTTCAACTGACGTTGGATATCTGTTTCACTAAGAGCTTCGCCTTCTGTAACCAAATCCAATAGATCAATTTCGGAAACAATTTTATGAGATAGTAACTCTCGCAATTCCTTCAGACCTCCCAACCAAATGTAAAGTTTTCTCCCGAGGAGAGGTCTGCCGACCATCTTCTTTGCAATATCTTGAAGGTCTTGAGGAGTCACAAAGTCATTTTCCTTTCGATAAATTCTTTTAGCGAATACTTTGTTGTAATCTGATCCAATTGATCTGCAACGATATATTTGCTGATTAGATTGTTAGCACTTGCTTCCCTTAATATTTGCCTGATGCTTTGGCCATTTGGAATTCTGAGGTATTTCCAGAAAGGATCTGCCTCAATATCTTTCAATGCCAGGGTCTGAACAGTTTTAGCAAACAGGTAGTGAAGTAAAATGAGAAAAGAGGTTTTATTTGGAAGAATCGAAGGAATGAAATACTTTCGATGATTGTAGCCCAGATATCCCAATGATCGCAAGATTTCCGTTAAACGGGAAAATACTTTGGGCTTATTCTCTCCATAAATTTCTATTAAATATTGGAGAAATGCTTCTTTGGGTATCAAATTCCCAGGTGCGAAGCCATATAGTTTGTTTTCAATAAAATTTGAAATAAGTCTTTCCCGCCTAAGAAATTCAAATCTCATAATATCCAATAAAATGTTTTCATCATGGTATGAGTTCCAAACCACTGTAGAAAGTTGTTCAAGGGATTGATTGGGAAAGAATCTTGCCAAAACATAACTCGCATATCGCTTCTTAGTCTTCAGTGAATTTTGAGGTAAATTTTCGATAAGGTACCTCTTAAATTTTTCGAAAGATTCAAACTTAACAGCCGATTTGATAGCAAAGATACTTTCCTTCCAGCATGGGTCAGAGGGTATTGGTAAGCGTTTATCCATTTGACTCACAAATTTAGTACCTAAGTTGAGCGATTTTTATTAGGCAACTGAATTTTCTGTTCCTAAAGGGCAAAATTAATCATTTGGGGAGAACATCAAGAACTACGTGTAGGCTGAAAATCTTCTGTTACAGCATTCCGCAAGAAATTATTTGGCCATAGTTGGTAATGATAGAGTTTGAAGGCGAATTTTAGGCATAATGGTCCCTTGGCCTTTCTCCCCATCCTTGCCAGTCGGTTCCCTAAACAACGATGGGAACTGGATTGTTAC
>JASEIE010000057.1:13993-14324 GCA_030024065.1 Thermodesulfobacteriota bacterium | reverse complement strand
CACCCGTGCCTCCGGATCGGTCATGCTCACCCGCGCCTCTCCTTTCTCTGCTTTGCTCAACTTCGTGGCTCGAATCTTTTCCATCTCCATCAATGCTAACTCCAATCGCTCCTTCTTCTCCCGCACCGCACGCTGCCTCGCCTTCGCCACTCGTGAACTCACCTCTTCCGCTGTCCGTGGATCTCCCATCTGCTCCACCTGCTCACGAGCCACCCCTAAATGCTGCCGAATCCGCTCCTCCCGCCGAAACGTATCCGCACTCGCACAAGCCTTGATCTTCACTCCGTCATGCATCACCCGCTCTAAACTAATCAAACCCTCTGCACTCAAT
>JASEIE010000057.1:0-13984 GCA_030024065.1 Thermodesulfobacteriota bacterium | reverse complement strand
CCGATAACGTGTGATAATTGACCGGCTCCAACCCCGTTAACCATTGATAGGCCGGATCATATTCACATAACCGAGAAATCTCCCGCCCTGAGCTAACTCCTTTGCTATATGCATAAATCCACAAGCTGATCATTAACCGGGGATCAAAGGCCGAACGACCCGCCTCCCCTTCCACCGCATCCACCTCTTCATAGTATGGGCTTAGATCAAGTCGCCCCACAAATTCCCAGATCGCCCGAACCTCATGATCCTCCGGCACCAACCGCTCCACATCCATCGGCCGCAACACCATTTGCTCACGGTTAATCGGCCTGAGCCGGGGGTCTAATTATTATTATTATGGGGTCAGGCTTGACTTATTGATATTCAGGGCAAATCTGACTTCAGGTTTGTCATCCTTTTTCGTAAACCGGGGTCACTCTTCGATTTTTCCACCAGACGCTTTGCCGCAACGCTCAAAGTTGACAGATCTCGGTTCAGTCGCCTGCTTAGTTCCGTTAAGGAAAGGTGCCTTGCCTCTCGTACCAACCAGCAGATCATACCCCTCGCTTGAGATGGACCCCGTTCGTTTCCAGCGGCAACAACTTCTTCTACCGGGATTCCATAGGCACTACAAACCTTCTCCAGAACTTCGTCGAGGGTCAATTTCCGCTCTTTCCCCTCTTGCGTGTTCTTGAGAATCGCCTCTGCGAACCTATCGTCTCCCAAAATCCTGGTGTCTCTCGGTCCTCCGTAAAATTCTTCCCGTCTGCTTTGTTCCATCCCCTCGTTAATGAACTCTCGATATCTTCGCTGCGCCGAAATCCGACGGCTCGAAAACTGTGCCAACATCCAGTCTGTGCTCAACCACGGGATATTTTCTTTTCCCAGGTAGGCTCTGTGGCTGCTCCATCGGTAGTCTTCAGCCCGTTTCACAATACCGGCACGAACCGGATTCAGATGGATGTAGCGAATCAGTTCCAGAAGGTACGTATCGGCATCAATCAAAACAGCTTTATAGCGGCCCTGAAACAAATGTCCCCTTCGTCCTTCTCGCCAATTTACCCAGATCGTGTAACGCTGACTGAGATTCTGAAGAATTCGAGAGAGCGAAATCTCTTGCACCTGCAAGATGAGATGAAAATGGTTTGTCATCAGGCAGAAGGCATGGATGAGATGCGCAAATTTCTCTTGGCCCTCCTGAAGAAAGAGGTAAAACCGGTAGCGATCTTGATCACTTGAAAAGATATCCTGTCCGGCATTTCCACGAACGATGACATGATAGACAGCACCAGGATAATGAATACGCGGCTTACGTGCCATAACAAAATAGAATAATATCACAAAATATCAATTTGTCAAGCCTGACCCCTTTGCTGACCTTTTTTGATCTGACAAATCGGCCTCTTTTGCAGTTCTTTTCCCTTCCGTCGCTCTTCTTTCTTTTTCTCTTTTGTTCTGAAGACTTCCTCAATGGATTTCACGTCAGCTGGTCTATCCTTGCCGAAACGTTTGAGATAAATATGTTCAATGAAGGCAGGCAGCGGTGCTTTCCAGGGTTCTTGTTTTTCATTTGCGATTTTCCCGAACTTCTTAGGATTCATACCCAGTTCTCTTGCCATCTGGATATGAACATCAGAGAGACGGTATCTTTTTCGAGCATCAATCCATATTTGATACTTCTCTGGTATCCCCTTTTTCTTGGACATGGAACCTCCAGACTTTCTTCACTCAGTGGTTAATACTCGCCAACCGCCCTGTAATGTCAACCTACACCATTGGATGATATTGACCGGTTTTCAGAATCAGAATTGGTACCCTCTTTTAATCCAATATTGCCAATCCTCCATGATCTGTTTGTTCTTCTTAATCGGTTTGATTCCTTCCAACTGAGATAATGGGACTGACAAGACATCCTTATTCCATTTAATGTTTACATACATATCATGCATGCAATCATCTTCTTTACCCATCTCGATCACATCAACGATGTCTTCTACCTTTAAAGGTGAAGTTGATCTTTTTTGAATGCAACGTGCTTTGAAGGGAAATTTCAAACCATCCTGGAGGTAATAATACCACCCCATTGCACGTTCCACTTCATTGTAGGCATCAACAACGATCTCCATATCAATTCGTTTTTCACGCTGTTTGTCCTCTTTAATTTGTGACATAGCCCTTACCTAAATATCGATCTCATTTTGGGCCGTAATTCCCCTCTATGAGCGATTTTATCTTCTCCGCAGCATTTTTTGAATTTTTTCCCTCTGCCACATGGACATGGATCATTCAGAGCTATATTTGAGATACTTAGCATATTATTCCTCCCCTGAGCTTAGCGTGGTTCAGCAAACCCAGAGCCGAGGATCTGAGCCAGTGATTTCGCCAGATTGTTCAGGACGGATTCATCCTGAAGGGTAATGGTCATTTTCAGACGACCCTCGTCATCCTTATCGAGGCACTCAGAAAGGCGTTTCCTAAATGTTTCAGTCAGCTGAAGGGTCTGCTCTTTCTCTTCTCTTTGAGGAAGCATCTCTCCGATGAAGGCAAAAGCCGCGCCCAGGAGCTGGCCGCCAGCGGCTGCGATTTTTTCCTTCCTGGCAAGCCTCTCTGCCTCTCTTTCCACTTCTGCCTTTTGACTCTCGTCAAGGGCGGCCTCCGGTCTGGTCCCCAGAAGAACCTCCAGCCGCCTCTTCAATTCCTCGATGCCGCTAATGAGGTCAACGGTCCTCACCTGCGATTCGGGATCAAGCGCGGCCAAAGCCAGTTCATGTTTGGCCGAAAGGGTCCCCAACAATTTTTCCTCCAGCGTCTCTTCCGTGACGAGGAGAAAGGCCTGGACAGGTTTTTTTTGCCCCATGCGATGAACACGGGAGATCCTTTGCTCCAGCATCGCAGGATTCCATGGGAGGTCTACGTTAATGACGGTATTGGCTGCCTGGAGATTAAGGCCCATGGCTCCGGCATTGGTTGTGATAAAGAGCTTGCAGTCCCGCTCTTTTTGAAACTGGGAGATTAAACCTTGTCTTTTTTGCTGGGGGATAGAGCCGTCCAGACGGACGTAGCTCAGTTTACGTTTTGAAAGCAAGGGCTCGATCAGATTGAGCATGGTTGTCCATTCAGAAAAGAGAACGATCTTTCGGTCTTCCTCCTCAATCATCTGATCGATGAGATTCTCGAATTCGACAAGTTTACTGGAATAACCGGGTGGGACTTTATCGACAAGAAAGGTGCTGTTTGCAGCCATCCGGCAGATCAGAAGGGCCTTCTGCAGACGGAGAAGGTCCATCTCGGAGATGTACTTTTTAGAAATGATGATCTGGATGAGCCTCATCTGACCGTCGTGGATATCAAGCTGCTCCGAAGTGGGAGGGATTCTCCTGATCTCGGTTGTTCTCGGAGGGAGTTCAGTCATCACCATTTTTCTTGTCCGTCGAAGAAGGACAGGTCTCAGTCTTTCTCTGAGTTCGTCCAGGTTTTTATATCCCAGCACTTTGCCTTTTCCATCAACGACCCTGTAACGATTATAGAAGCGAAAGGCGGGCCCAAGGCGCCGGTCATCAATAAACTCCACGATCGAATAAAGTTCATCGAGGCGGTTCTCAAGAGGGGTTCCAGAAAGAACAAGGGCAAACGGAGATTTCAGGGCCTTGATCACCTGGCTTGTTTTCGCCTCCCAGTTTTTAATCCTCTGGCCCTCATCCAGGATGATGAGGTCCCATTTCACCCTTTCGATGGCAAGAAGATCCCGGAGGACCTGTTCATAGTTACAGATGGTAAAAAAAGAGGGATGATCATATTGAGCCGCCCTTTCTGCGGCGCTTCCGAGAACCAACTGACAACTTCGGCCCGAGAACCGCTGGATCTCCAGACGCCAGTGGGATTTAAGGGACGCGGGGCAGACAACAAGCACCTTCGAAATACCTGCTTCGAGTGAAAGCATTTCGGCAACCCCTATCCCCTGGATCGTTTTACCCAGTCCCATGTCATCCGCAAGAACCGACCTTCCCGTTCCGACGGCGAATGCGATCCCGTCAAGCTGGTAAGGGAGCAATTCCGTTTTTAAGAGCGTTTTCCGAAGAGGATGGCTCTTCGGATCTCTACGAATCTCCGTTATCTTATGCTTGATCCGCTCAAGGTAAAGAACCTTGTTCATATATTCTTCAGCATCGGGATAGATCGTCACCTCGGACCCAAGATTCTCGGCCTCTCTGATGCGCTTCAAGAGATCCCCGACATTTTCAATGGCCCTGTTCATGAATGGACGAATCAATGCCATGGCCTTCTGATCGAGATTTTCGGGAACCAGAATCCGTAATTCTGCTTCTTTGCCGTATCGAAGATGGACTGATATATCCTTGATCTTGTAGGGAGCATTTCTCACGGATGGACTGAATCGTTTCTTGACCGCCTCAATCGTGTAGAGAATATGCTTGCAGGCGCCCAGGGTGTTTTTCCGGAAATCGGGGCACGAGCAGTAGGAATCCCCTCTTTCCCAACCCCTCAATGCAACACGGTAGCTTTTTCCTGAATCAAGATTGGTAATCGTATAATCCGTCCACAATTCGTTTTTATCCATGGACTTTAGTTGCATTCTCTCGGTCTTTGCCCGCTCGGCTCTTTCGTCAAGGGCCTGTTTAATGAGATCTTCATCACTCAGGCTTTCAACCGGGACCCTTTCGGGAGGGGGCGCCGAAAGGCCCAGCGCCAACTTCTCCTCAAGGATGAGGGAGAAGGCCGCTCCCACGTGCTCACATACCCCGGAACACCGATTGCAGCCGAACTTCAGACGCTTCGGAGCTTCAGAGGATAATGTCATGGTGACGATGGTATCTTCTAAATGGAGTTGAAAAAGGTCGTCCCTCAAGACCAGGTTTTCGGCGATCTCGACATCATATTTGCCCCCTGCACGGATCAATCGTTCCCCTTCAGGCCCGAGCAGTTTGCAGGCTTCTTTATAGGTAAGATACGAAAGTTTGTCCTTTAGAGTCATCATCATGGTTTCTCCTGATTCATTTTCTCATACTCCTGGTTCGTCTTCCCTGCCAAGGGGGGAGCTGGAATCGTTTTCTATTGATACTTGATGACCGAGGCCCAGGGGACGATCACCTCAAATGGCGAATCCTCTCCATGCATGTATCGAGAGGTCCGGTATTTGTCCGATTTCTCAAAATGGGGATTTTCGATAAAGCCGTGGTCCGAGAAGAAAAGGAGCGACGTCTGGGGAGGAAGCTCCCTGAGCCGCGGCGCGAGATCGAGCTCCAGAAATTGAAGGACGTTTCGAAAAAGATGTTCGAGCGTCCCTTTCTCTGTGTGGACCCTTTCATCAATCCCGCCGATCTTTAAGATTCTTATCCTCTTTCCCTCGGCGCCGGTCTTTTCAATGCCTTTTTCCAGAAACGCCATCTGTGCCGGCGTAGAGGACGGGGAATGGGCCCAGAGGGCGCCCTCATGGACGATCCGCAGTTGATTGCCCATCGGGCCGAAGAATTTTTCCTTCAGGAACTCCCACAGGTCCCACCGCATTCCATCCATAAGGACAAGTATCTTCTGGGCCCCTTCCGAAAGGATTCCCTTCCAGAAGTTCGGAGAGGGGAGGTCTTCCGCCATGGTGGGCCTTTTCCCTTCCCCGGCTTCCCATTTAGGAAGGGCCTGCCCATAGAATTCGGAAAAGCCTCTGGAGAACAGGCCGCACAGATGGTCAGCCTGAGCCATTCGTTCCCTGACAGGAGAAGGGGGGTCAATACCCATCCGTTCAACCCTGGCAAGAAAAGTGGTCATCAGGAAGGAGAGAGGACTTAGATGCTGGATATAGAAGGATTCCCATTTCTGAGAGTCCTGGGGAGGATGGGTTTCTCTTCGTTTAAGGGTCTGTAATTTTTGCCGGATGACTTTGTGGTCGGTTAAGGCATGGATCATCTCCGACTGTTTGAGGATGAAATCGGATATTCTCAGGGGTGACTGGGAATTTTCGAGAGGAGACAACTCCGCACTTTCTTTCTCCTCCTCTGGCAAGGCCAGGAGTTTCTCAAAGGTCTTTCGAAGGATCGAAGGGAAGATCGCTTCCCTGCGAAAGACATGGAGAGTGTTTTCTCCTTCAAGAAGTCTCCATAGTCCGGAAAGGAGTCCTTCCTCTCTTTCTACCTCCTGAACGGCCTTCTCAAAAAGGGCGGGCTCTCTCTGCCGCATGGCTTTTGCGGCCTCGGAAAGCTGCTGAACCAGAAGTTTTCCCCTCTCCTCCTTCCCTTTTTCAAGGAAAGAGAAAAGAGGAAAGATCTTCTGAGGAGGAATTTCGTATCCTTCGATCCAGAGGGAAACAAGAAGGGCCTTTTTAACAAGAGACTGTCCTGACTCCTGGATCAGAGCAGTGAGATGGGGAAACCAGGTCTCCGCAAATGAGATGAAGCCTTCCTGGTCAGGAGACTCACCTCCGGGTTCGCCCCTGCCGATGAACTGGATAAAGGTTCCTTCGGAAATTTCCTCTTCCCTGAGCCACTCCCGGAAGATCTTTCGGGCCTGGGAGAGGGTATATTTGCGTCGGATAAGGGCTCCGTAGAGGTGGTCAAGATCCCGGCCCACCACCACAACCCTTCCTCGAAATGCCTCATTGATCCCCTCAATGGCCAGAGGGGTTAATGCCTCATCAAGCCTTGAGATAAAGTCCTCACCCCTATCGGGTGAAAGGGCGAGCAACTTTCGGATGGCTGAGGCCTTCTCCTTCTCCCCGACCTCTTCGAGGCCGTTCAGATAGGGAATGAGTTTTTCCTGATAGGTGGGAGCGTTCAGGGCTTCAACGGTTTCGAGGATCCCGAGGTCAATCGCCTCCTCGATCTCGCGGGCAGGCATGAAGGTGGTTTCCGTCCCGAGAAGGAAACCGCAGGAACAGACCGGATTTCTCTGAAGGGTATCGAGAAGAGGGGCGTTGCATTGATGAATCAGCACTGAAGAAAGGCCGCGATCCACGGAATGGCGATTGTGCTGGACGGAGATGATCTCAAGCTGGTTGAGCCTCGAGAGAAGCAGGTACCGGCGTGAATGGCGCACCTTTTCATAAGGGGCGAACTGTTCATCCGAGCAGGCGCGGCGGTGAGCCTCAACATAGGCCTGAATATATCTCTCCCTGAAATCCTGAAAGCGTTGCAGGAGGTCCTGAATCGCCGCAGGGTCAATGGAGGCATTTCCAGCTTCAAAAAAAAGAAGGAGTTCTCTCTTTTCATCCCTGAGGCGTGGATGAGCCGTGCGCTCCGGGATGACGAGACGTGGATCGCTGAGATATTGGTAGACAAAGAGGACCTGTTCTGCATGATCGAAGAAGGATCTCAGCTCCTCCAGACGTTGAAGCTTTTCAGTGAGAAAGGGCTCCCTCGCAGAAGCGGATAAGAACCTCTCCAGCCCCTCCCTCGGAGGGAAGCTCGCCTTCACCTCCTCCCATTGGGCAAGGACATCCGCCACATCCCGGCGGAAGGCATCCCACGGAAGGTTTTTCAGGGCCTGAAAAGAGGAAACCCAGTTAAGTCTCTGGAGGAGATTGCGCAATGCCTCTGCCTCGTTTTCCTTTCGTTCCTTAACCTCATGCCAGAGGGCTTCCTGAGCGGGGAGGGTAAAGGTGGACTTCCGGAATTTCTCCGGGATAAGCGGGTGAACGGGGATGATCTGCCGGAGCTCTTCACCGAGGATCTCTCCCTTTCCGAGAACGGTTATCCCCTGGAGGCCGTTTCGGGAGATATCCTCCAGTCCTTTCCTTCTTTGCCCCTGATAGGCAAGGATGTTTCCTGAGAAGAGGAGGGCGAAGGCGAGGACCTCAAATTGATTCTTCAGGAGACCGTAATCGCCTTTGCGAAAGGCTCCATAAAGGGTTCCCGGGGGGAGGGGGCCTTTCTCAAGAAGGGAGAGGAATTGACCGGCCAGCTCATTGGTTCGTGGATCAACGTGGAGGAGATACTGGTTTCCCTTCTTTTTGATCAACCCCATGGGTTTGAGGAGCCCTTCAAGGATCGTGCGGAGACCGAATTTTGACCGATCATCGACCTCGAGTGTCCCGGTGGCAAAAAAATCCCTGAGGAGGTTAGGAATCGTGGTTGGGGCCAGGGCCTCGAGGTAAGGGTGGACCCTGTGGTGTCTTGGAAACCTCCGCGAGAGGAGAGGCGGAATGAACTCCTGAAGAAACTTCTCCTGGGAGAGGTAGCCATACGCAGAGAGCTCCACCTGGCGGTCGTCCCAGAGAAGAAGGCCCTGGAAGTAGGCCTTCGTCAGAATCTCTCCGAGTCTTTTGCGTCCGTTGTCAATAAGATTCTTTAGAAACTCCTGGGTCTCCTGCCTGGACTCCGAGGGTTCCTCCCGGTAGCGATCAAGAAGCAGGAGGGCCGAAAGAAGTTCCTTCATCCACACCTCCTCTTCCTCCTCGATCCTTGCGGGGATCCAGAAGAGAAAGGTTCCCGGGTGTTTCTCCCTGATCTCAGGTTGCAGGACATCGCGAAGGTGTTTGTACTGTCGCTCGACCCCGTGGGTTGTACCCACGATGAGAAAAAAATCCTCTTCTATCCGTTCCCATTCCCCGGCCAGCCTTTCGGCTTCCGTTAGGGGAATCTCATCAACCTGGCGGAGAAAGACCATTCCGTTCCGACGGGTATATTCCCAGGAGATGGACACCCTTTGCTCTCTCTGTTCAGCCCAGCCCGAAAAGGGCAGATGCGGAGAGTCGGCAAGAGGAAGGAGGCGGTCAAAGAGGCGGCGGTCGCCGGGATAGATTTCTGTCACCCCCTGCCTGATCTTCCGGCGAAGGATTCCAGAAATGTCCGCCCGAAGGGTGATGGAGAACTGGTCGTCCAGGCGGTCCTTTCCGGGGATGACGGTAAGGTATGAGCTTTCTTTGGCCAGACGTTCCAGGATATCCCTGAAATACTGGTAGTTGAGATCGGCTTCTAGATCGGTCACCCGGAAAAGGATCATCTCCGCGATGTGTCGGGCCGTGTACCTAACTTTAACCGGAGAGATGGCAACGAGGATGAGGAGCTTTACCGCCTCAAGGGCTACCCTCTGCTGGTCCGGGTCCTTGAAGATTTGAGGTATTTCATCCCGATAGTAATCGAACCCTTTTTCAACAAAAGGCTGTGTTTCGGCCATCTCCCGGATGCGGTGGATGAAATGGTCGAAGATGGTCGCCGGTCCGAGAAGTTCAGGGGCCGGCCTGCTTAAGAAGGAAGGGATCCCCCGCTCCGCATCGCCTTTGAGCCGGTAGTGAATGAAGTCCACGATCCCCCGATGTTCGGAGAAAAGGGGCTTCAACCGGTCAAGGAGCGTGATCGTTGCGGGATGAACAGGATAGAGCCTTGAAAATCTCGATTCCTCGACCGGAAAGGAGGGAAAATAGCGCCGGAGGTGATGGAAGACCTTCCGGATCTCCTCTTCAGCCCCTTCCCGATGACGGATCAGGCGGTGAGAAACGATCTCCTCGATATGGGAGCGGCCAAGGCTGATGCGCATGGGATATCGGTCTTTGATCTTATTGAAGGTGTCCTGGTTGATCTCTCCTGTTTCTTCGATCCACTCCTGAAGCGAAGCGATGATCCAGAGGGGGAAGGAGGGGGCCTCTTCGCCCAGATACTGGAAAAAGCGGATGTCTTCCTGATAGGCGTGGGCATCGGTCTTCGAACGGAGAAACTCGGAGAGCTCATCAACGAGGAGAACGAGTCCTGAAAAGCCAAGCTTCATCAAAGCATTCCGAATTTCCTGGAATGTTTCATGCCGTGACTCTTTTCCCTCAAAAGGCCGGCCCAGGTGGAAGGAGAGCTCGCGAAAGACTGCTTTCAAAAAGATGTCCTCCAGAAACTCGGTCCCGCGGTGCTGGATGAGGGAGACCTCCACGACCAGGAACCGCCGCGACACAAGAGGATTCAGAAAATCCTTAAGGGAGGATTCCTGACCGATCAACACCTCCCGGGCCTCAGGATGACGGAGAAGGAGGCTGAGGATGCTCAGGAAATGCGATTTTCCTGATCCGAAATGGCCTTTTAAAAACCCCCCACGGCCCGATGATCCGGAAAGAGAGGGCAGGATCATCTCCAGGCTTTTCATCACCTCGTCTGTGACCACAAAGGAATCGAGGATCATCCGCCGGAGACCTGACTCCTGAAGGTCCTTCAATTGGATGACGGTTCTTACTTCCGGGACTTCGATGAGATCTCCAATTTTAAGCAATGCTTTCTCTCCTTATTTTTTTTCATCATGAACCTTACGCTGAAATACGTAAAGTCATTTTTCAATGCTGTTTCCCCTTTCCTTGCGGGTCGAGGCCGAAATCAGATTGAGAAAAAGAGACCCGTACTTCTTAAAGGCGATCTCTCCCACTCCGACAATGGACATCATCTTTTCAGGCGTGTCAGGAAGCCGGCTTGCCATCTCCCGCAGGGTGCGGTCCTGAAAGATACAGTAAGGGGGCAGGCCCTGAGCGCGGGCCAGATCCAATCTCAGCTTTCTTAGTTCATCGAAGAGACCTTTTTCGTAATCCTCCTCCTCTCTCCATTCTTCGGTCTCCTTTTTTAAAAGGGGAGAGGAAAGAGGAATCTCTTCCTGGTTTTTCATGACTTCCCATCCCTTCGGAGTGAGAAGAAGAATCTTGTAATTCTTTTCACCCATGACCATCAACTCCTGCTTCAGAAAACCCCGGGAGAGTAATTCCTGGATCCATTTCTCAACCTGATCCTGAGCGAAGTCATGGAGCAGTCCAAAGGTGGAGAGCTGATTCAGCCTGAATCTTGCAATCGCCTTCTCCCTGGAGCCGGTCAGCATCTTCACAGCCATACCCAGACCAAAACGGCCCTTCAGCCGGGCCACCCCGCTTAAAATCTTTACGGCCAGAAGGGGATCGTCCTGTTCTTTTTTATCAACTGACTCCCTCTTTTGGTCCCGACAGAGATCGCACCCACCGCAGTTACCGAAGGAGTGGTATTCGCCAAAATACTCCAGGAGGAAGGTCCTCCGGCACCGGCTCGATGTTCCGTAAGCCATCATCTGGTTCAGTTTCTCAAGCTCGTTTGCCTTTCGGAGACGAAGTTTTTCGAAGTCAATGGGAAGTTCAGAGAGGGGCATCCGGATCAGAAGACGCACCCCCCTTCCACGAAATGGGGGGATGTAGGCTCCTTCCCCTCGTTCCTCCAGATCTGTTATCATACGCCGAAAGGCCTCTTTGGACAAACCGGCTTTCCCCATGATCTCTTCCGGGAGAAACTGGATTCCCTCCAGAAGCTCTTCATCACTGTAGTGTTCGGAAAGGATGTTGAGAAAAGAGGTTTTTGCAGATGATCTTTTCGACATCGCCCCGGGGATCTCTTTGGGCCGGAGCTTGAGATAGAGTTCAGCCCGGTTCTCGTAACGGTTGAGGCGATGAACCAGCCCCGCCTCCTCGAGGACCTTGAGGGAGGAAGAGACCGCCAGCTCCGCAACCGGAGGATTGCAGAGAAGTCCCATCTCCTTATAAGTAAGCCAGATGGGGTCTTCATGCCTTTGAAGAAGGGTCTGATAAACCGCAACAACGATCTCCCGGCCGGGATAACTCATCTCAATAAAAAATTCCTGGAGCCTGCGATCTTCAATAGAAAAGAGAAGGAGACAGGACGAAGGCTTTCCGTCCCGGCCGGCTCGACCGCATTCCTGATAGTAAGCCTCCACCGTTCCGGGGAATTGGTGATGGACGACGAGCCGGATGTCAGAGCGGTCAATGCCCATGCCAAAGGCATTGGTGGCGATGATGATGTTTGTCCTCCCTTCGAGAAAAGCCTCCTGGGTTTGGCTCCGCTCCTCTTCCTGCAGGCCAGCGTGATACGCAGCCGCCTCCATCCCCTGACGGTTGAAATGACGAGCGAGCGATTCGACACTCTTTCGCGTGCCGGCATAGACGATGGCAGCCCCATTTGTGTTCTTCAGCCTGCTTTCAAGAACGGATCGCTTCTCTTTTGCATTACTTGCAGGGGAGACCTCAAAGAAGAGGTTCTTCCGATCGAAACCTGTGATGAACTGCCGGGGGGCTCGCAGCCTGAGCTGTAAGACAATGTCTTCTCTCACCCGTTCCGTTGCGGTCGCCGTGAGAGCGATGGTCTGGGGCCGACCCAGCCAGTCAAGGGCCTGGCCGATTCGGAGATAATCGGGACGGAAATCATGACCCCACTCGGAGATGCAGTGGGCCTCATCCACGGCGATCAGGGAGATCGGTAATTTCCGGATAGCGCTTATGAAGAGGGTATTCTTGAGTCGCTCGGGCGAAACGTAGATGAGCTTATAGGATCCTTCTGCAATTTTTCTCAAGACCTCTTCCTGCTCACTCATCCCCATAAGGCTGTGGACAGAGGTGACGGGAATGTCTCTCACCCGGAGAGAATCAACCTGATCCTTCATCAGGGCGATCAGGGGAGAGATGACCAGGCAGGCACCCGGTAGAACCAGGGCCGGAAGCTGATAGCAGAGTGACTTCCCTCCGCCAGTGGGCATCACCACGAGCGCATCCTCACCCGAGAAGACGGCTTCGAGGATCCCTTCCTGGCCGGGACGGAAATCCCGAAATCCGAAGACCCGCTCCATGAGATGGCGCGCCTGGAGGGAGGGCTGATCCATTTGCACTGAGGGTGACAATTCCGTTTAATGCCTTTCAGAAGATTTCAGGTCCAACTTCTTTTTGACTTTCTTGATTTTTCCCAACAGGGATCTCTGGCTGGGATATTGCCGAAGAGTTTCTTCAAGTAGATCAAGCAGCCCTTTCAAATTATCCTGAGCCGCAAAGCTTTTTTCCAGCGTGCTCCAGACAAAGTAGTCGGAAGGATCTTTCCGGCAGGCCTCCTTGAGGCAGTGGATGGCCTCGTCATATTTTTTCAAGCGATAAAAACAGAATCCTTGCTGCTTCAGAAAGTAGGGATTCTGGGGTTCCAGGCCTGAAGCCTTTCCGTATTCTGCGGCAGCCTCCCGGATCTGTCCGGCTCCTTTGAGCTTCTGCGCCAGAAGGCCGTGCATCTGGGCATCATCCTTTCTTGAGTCCATGCCGATGACGATCTGAAGTTCCTTCAGGACCTGGGCTTCAGGACGGCTCCGGCTTCGAAGGCGGAGGATCTCCTTCTGGACAAAGGCGTCATCAGGAGAAATCTTTATGATTCTTTCAAAGGTCTCCAGGGCTTGATCGAACCTCTTCATACGGTTAAGGATGACGGCCTTTTCTTTCAGGAAGGCAAGGCTCTCCGGCTTCACCACGAGAGCCTTTTCAAGCTCTTGAAGGGCCTCATCAAAACTTCCCATCTCCTTGAGGGCCCGGGCAGCCTTGAGGATTAGATAAGGTCTTGGGTCACGATTGAAGGCCTGCCGGTAGCACTCCAATGCCTCCCGGGGAGAACGCTGCCTGAGAAAGATATCGCCGAGGACAGAGAGCGCCTGAGGATGCTGGGGATCCGAGGCGAGAACGTCCTCAACGAGAATCCTCCCTTCGCTCAGGCGGCCCTGGCGGAGATAGAGGTCTGCGAGGCTGGTTTTGAGGAGAGAGTGATCGGGATTTTTTTCGAGTTCCCGCCGGATCTCTTTCTCGGCTTTCTCATAGTTTCTACTCTCTTTGAGAGCCCGGATGCGATTTGTGACGGTTGGGTAAAATTCTTCCTTTTCCATCTGGAGTCATCCATGGGAGGATGCAGAAATATTAATAAAATTGGAAGGATTACGCAAGTGAATCCATCCGGACGAGCCAGGGTTCTCCGGGCATAAAAACTTCTTCCTCCCTTACATCCATTCCCATGCACGCGGGACTGCGGGACACAATAGTGATGCTGTCATACTCGTTGTGATGCCTGTTATTAATCAGTCCATAATTGTATGGACACTGGAAACCAAATCCCTCCTCCCTCCCTTTATGGAGCACTATTTTATAGTGCTACCATTTACAAAAGGGAGGAATTCCCCTCTTTGGTCTCCGACCCAGAGCGGTCTCTGACCCGGAGGGCAAAGAGGGGTTAGGGGAGATTTTCAGAAGATGTCT
>JASEIE010000056.1 GCA_030024065.1 Thermodesulfobacteriota bacterium | reverse complement strand
CCCATGCGAGGATCAATATCCATGGAAGGATCGACGATATGCTCATCATCACCGGCGTCAATGTCTTTCCCAGTGACATCGAAAAGGTGGTCAGGGATTCCAGAGAACTCACAGGAGAATATCGGGTCATCGTCTATCGAGAACAACATCTGGATAAGTTTGATGTGGAGGTTGAAAAGAAGGAGGGCATCGACACCCCTGATGAGAAATTGTCTGAGGAGATTCGGAGGAGACTGAAGAGCCTTCTGGGCGTCTCTCCGAGGGTAAAGATCTTAAAAGAAAATACACTTGAAAGAGCAACTCACAAGGCCAAAAGAGTAGTCGATAAACGAGAAAAAGTCTGGTCAGACTAAATATATTCCGATGGGAGAGGAGGTGATGGGGAGCAAGAGAGGGTATGGGATCTTATAAGATGGGTTTTTGGGGGCTGTTTCATTTTATGCCAGAAGGGAGGAGGTCATCACAATGACAAAAAAATTTTCATTTAGAAAGGTTACAAAAAGGCAATTTTTAAAGACCACAGCCATGGGGGCAGGAGGATTGGCCTTAGGAGCCTTAGGTTTTCCCACCGTTCTCCGCGCCGCAAAAGAACCGATCATCATCGGGTTAACTTCTGATTCTACTGGATTCTTGGCAAGTTACGGACGGGATTTTGAGAGGGTTGCAAAAGGTGCGGTAGAATATGTGAACAAAATCGGAGGGATTGCAGGAAGACCGGTGAAGTTAGTGATCGAGGATACGGCCTCAGATCCTGCAACCGGAATCAGAAAGTTTAGGAGGCTGGTAGAACTTGAAAAATGCGATTTTGTACTGGGCTCTGTCCATTCCGGGGTTTGTATAGGAATTGCTCCAATGGCCAAAGAGCTCAAAACGCCTTATTTCCCCAGTGGCATGGCCATGGAGATTACAGCAGAAAAAGGTAACCGATATGTCTATCGGGTAATTACACATGTCAGACAACAGGTCCAGGCCGCTTACAAGTTTGCGATGGACAATATCAGTAAGGAATGGTTCATCTGCAATACTGATTATGCCTGGGGATGGTCCCACCGAGATTGGTTTAAAAAGCTGGTAGAAGAGGCGGGGGGAAAAATTACAGGGGTCCAAAATATCCCGGTTGGAACCAAAGACTTCATGCCCTATCTTGCCAAAATCCCAGGAGATACGAAGGCCATCTATTTTGCTACCCTGGGAGCAGATACATTGGGCTTCATCCGTCAACTTCAGGAAATAGGTTATAAAGGAAAAAAATTCTCAGTCATCTGCAATTACGATGGGATTGACATTGGAAAATTAGGAACGTCCGTAGAAGGAGACTGGACCCTCGAATACCTTCCAAGAACACTTGCAGACTTCGATACCCCGCATCATAGGATGATTCGCGAATATGCTCATATTGATGCTGAGGGTAAGGAGGTTGGGGGAACCGGTGTGATCACAGGCTCTCATTACTGGTCAAAGTGGGAAGAGATCTTTTTCATTAAAGCAGGGATTGAAAAGAGTGGATGGAAGAGCAGAAAGGATATGCCTGATTTCATTAAAGCCTTAGAGGGCCTATCTGTGAAAGAAGGACATTGGTTCCCACAAGGGAGCAAAACAATGAGGGCAGAAGACCATCAGGCATTTCCCCAGATGTGGTTATCGAGGATTGAGGGAGGGAAGTTGAAGACCAAATTTAATATTCCTCCTGAAAAGTCCATCTATCCACCTCCGGTCGATTATCGTAAGGAGTCCCTATAGTTTTTGAGTGAAATGGATCGGGCCTTCTCTGATGGAGGAGATGGCCTGATCCCTGGCTATCGTTTGGTTTTTTATCAGGAGGAGGAAGTGGAGGCATACCTTTCCCAGATCTTTTTCCAGGCGATCAATGGTCTGGTCTGGGGTTTCATCGTTGCCCTGATCGCCCTTGGTTTAACATTGATCTTTGGGCTCCTACATGTGATCAATGTTGCTCACGGAGCATTCTACATGATGGGAGCGATCATTGCCTTCTACATAGAACGGGTGACTGGAAATTTCTGGCTTGCCCTTTTCCTCGCTCCGCTCATTGTAGGAGGAATTGGTCTCTGTCTGGAAAGGGGAGTGATCCGGCCTGTGGAAGGGAAGCCAGTGATTACAATCATTGTGACCTTCGGTCTTTTACTCATCTTCCAACAGTTGGCATTAGCGACCTTCGGTGGAGCTCCTCAAAGATTGTTGCCTCCCATCGATGGAGGATTTCCCCTGGTGGGATTCCGATATCCCTTTTATCGAATTTTTGTTGCCATCTTTTCATTACTGACTCTCTCAGGACTTTGGCTATTTCTATATAAAACCAAATATGGACTCTGGATGAGGGCGGTGCAGTACGATAGGGAGATGGCCATTGGCCTCGGGATACCGGCCAATGCCGTCTACTTTATGACCTTTGGATTGGGGGCTTTGGTCGCAGGCCTGGGAGGTGTTCTTGCCGCCCCGATCGTCGTCGTCAGTTTTAAGATGGGATTGGATATCCTCGTCATCGCCTTCATCGTTGTCATCGTAGGGGGTCTGGGGAGTATCAAAGGTTCTGTTCTGGCGGCCATTTTAATAGGGGAACTGGAAGGGATTTCAAGTGTTTTTGTAAGTCCTGTCATTGCCAGGGTCTTTTCATTGGTGTTTATGATCACCGTCCTGATGGTCCGTCCAGAAGGCCTTTTTGGAAAAGAGAGGTGAAGATGGGAAAGTTTGGTAAATCTCTTATCATCGCAGGAGTTTTCCTCTTAATGATTTTTGTCCCTCCGTTTTTAGGTTCTTATTACAAGAGGATATTGACCGAAATTTTAATCTGGGGACTCTTCGCCCTTGCCTTTGATATTATTTACGGATACACGGGCATGCTCAGTTTCGGTCAGGCCCTCTTTTTTGGAGTGGGATCTTATACGGTGGCCATTGCCATCATCCACCTCAACCCAGGGATTTGGATAGCCATTCTTCTCGCATTGGCGATGGCCATCCTCTTTTCTGCCTTTGTCGGTTTTTTCTCTATTCGAGTCAGTGGGGCTTATTTTGTGATCATCACCTTTATCTTTGGCCTCGTTTTCTTCTTTATCTCATTAGATTGGAAGTCTGTCACAGGTGGGGAACATGGCCTTTCCATTCCTACCCCTGCCCTCTTCTCTTTTACTCCAAACCTTACCTTTGCCAATTCTTTAATCAACTATTACTTTGTCTTAATGTTTGTCATTCCATCCTACTTCTTGTGCCGAAGGTTTCTCAACTCTCCGGTGGGGAAGGTCTTCCAGCTCATCAAGGAGAATGAGGATCGGGCGAGGCTCATCGGCTATAATACGGCTCGCTATAAATTGATCTCTTTCGTCATTGCAGGTACCTTCAGCGGTTTAAGCGGAGCATTGTATGCTCTCACATCGAGATATACGAGTGTCGAATTTCTATATTGGACCGTCTCAGGAGAGGCAGTGGTATGGACCGTCATCGGAGGAGCAGGGACGCTGATCGGTCCGATGGTGGGCGCTGGGATATTAATCCTCTTCACGGATTACATCAGTTCCTGGTTCCGAAATTTTCCGATCCTTGTTGGAATTATCTTAATTACGGTCGTGATCATCTCTCCTCAGGGAATAGTTGGAATCATTAAAGAGAGGATAAAGGGGGTTAAATTTCTTGGAAGACAACCCTGAAATCTTAAAAATAGAGAAGTTGAAAAAATATTTCGGTGGATTAGTCGCTATCAATGGCCTCGACCTCAATCTCAAGAAAGGAGAGTTGAGGGCTATCATCGGTCCAAACGGAGCTGGGAAAACGACCCTCTTCAACCTCATCACAGGAACCCTCTCGCCCAATGAAGGGAAGATCTTTTTTAGAGGCGAAGATATTACAGGGCTTCCCTCCTATAAGATATCTCACAAGGGGATTGCGAGGACCCTTCAAATCACGAGCATCTTTCCGAATTTAACCGTTTTCGAAAATGTCTGGAGTTCCGTCCAATCCAGAAAACGGATTTTAAACCCTTTCATTCATGCCATGAGCCTGACGGATGTTCGGGAAAAAACAGAGGCTTTGATCAGTACGGTCGGTCTTATAGAAAAGAAAGACCAACCTGCTTCTGATATTTCCTATGGGGATCAGAGGCTCCTTGAAATTGCCCTCGCCCTGGGCACAGAACCTGAACTTTTACTCCTCGACGAACCCACTGCGGGTTTGGGGCCTGGGGAGACGAAGGTCCTTGTGGGGAAAATCAGAGAATTGGCATCCAAGCTCACTATCCTCTTAGTCGAGCATGATATGGAGGTGGTGATGGGGCTTGCGGAAAGGATCACCGTCCTCCATTATGGGGAAAAGATTGCGGAGGGCACCCCGGAGGAGATCAAAGGGGATAAAGAGGTGAAGAGGATATATTTAGGGAGCGAGTGAATGTTAGAGGTTAAAGGGATCAATACCTTTTATGGCAAGAGCCATGTTCTACACGACCTCTTCCTCGAAGTGAAGGGAGGGGAATTGGTCGGCCTCCTCGGCAGAAATGGGATGGGAAAGACCACCACCCTCAAAAGCATCATGGGACTCGTCCCGCCCAAAACAGGCCATGTCCTATTTGATGATAACCATGCCTCTTACCTTCCCCCCCATCGCATCCCCAGATTGGGGATTGGCTATGTCCCCCAAGGAAGGCATATCTTCCCAAAACTCACAGTCATGGAAAACATTAAGATTGCCTTAGTCCATCGGGAAATAGATCAAGAACTTCTCGATCAGATATTTGAATACTTTCCCCAGTTGAAAGAAAGGCTCTCCCAACCTGGGGGGACCCTCTCCGGAGGGGAACAACAGATGCTTGCCATCGCAAGGGGCCTCATCACCAAACCGAAACTGATGCTTCTTGATGAACCCACAGAAGGGCTGATGCCCATCTTAGTGAACATCATTCAAGAGACCATTCGATCAATTAATGAAAAAGGGGTTAGCCTTCTATTGGTTGAGCAGAACATCAAGATGGCGTTAAACATTTGTAAAAGGATTTATATCATTGAAAAAGGAAGGATCGTTTATGAAGGCTTAGCCAAAGAGCTCATTGCTGATGAAACCACACAACAACGGTATCTGGGGGTTCATATTTAACCAGATCCTCTTCGAGAGGGATTTATGTCGAAATATACTGGAAAGCAACATGTAGCAGCAGCGTTTAAAAGGGAGTTTACCGATCGAGTTCCTTACTATCCTATTTTAGGACATTTCAATGCAAAATTGGCATCCTTCTCCATCAAGGAATTTTTGACGGATAGCGAGAAGTTTGCTCAGGCCCAACTCCTTGCCCATGAAACCTTTCATCCCGACATCATCGTCATGATGGCAGACCTTTTAATCGAGGTGGAAGCCCTGGGCAACGAACTAAAATTTCCAGATGATAGCCCCTGCATCTCTAAGACTCATGTGTTGAAAGATAAAGAAAATTTTAAGAACTTCAAAATCCCAAACCCTGAGAAAGATGGGAGGATGCCTTACTATATTGATGCCTGTAAAAGGGTGAAGGAGAACGTGAAAGACTCTGCCGTGGGGAGCGTCGTGTGTGGCCCTTGGGCCATCGCCATCGGTCTTAGAGAAGCAGAAGTGTTGATACGGGATTGCTCAAAGGATCCAAATTTTGTCCATTCCCTTATGGAATTCACCTTGGAGGTGGCTTCAAAATATGCTCTCGCTGTCCAATCCAATGCTGGAGTGGGCGTCAGTTTCTCAGAGGCTCCGGCCTCTTGCAGTCTGATTTCTCCCAAAATTTACCGACAATTCGTCTTTCCTTATCACAAAAGACTGATGGAAAAGATGCATTCAAAGAAGATCGGGGTCACCCTCCATGTCTGTGGTTATGTCGATCCTATTATGGAAGATCTCATTAACACAGGCGCCGATGCCCTAAGCATCGATGCTAAATCCTCCTTGGCTAGAATGGTAGAACTAAACCGAAAAAAGGCGGTAATCATCGGTAATGTCAATACCAACCTCTTCTTCTCTGGCACAAAGGGAGAAATGGAGCAGGCAGTGCAAGCCTGCATTGACATGGCGGCAAAAGAGAGTGCTTTTATCCTCTCTACGGGATGTGAGGTTCCATGGGCAGGATCAGTTGAAAGAGTCAGATGGTTTATGGATGCAACAGAGAAGTACGGGTACTATCTTTCGTAGAAAAGGAGGAGGTCATGGAAGGGGTAAACATTGCCCAGACCTTAGATTTGAGAGAGCTTGATTGTCCACTCCATTATGTGAAAACGAAGTTGAAACTTGAAGAGATGGAGATAGGGCAGGTCTTGGAGATATCGCTCGACGATAGAGAGGAAATTTCCAACATTTCTCGAAGCGCTAAAGAAGAGGGGCATAAGATTTTAGAGATAAAACAAACCAAAAACTACTTCATCATTCTTGTGGAAAGGCAGAACTCAAACATGGGGGGTTAGAATAAATCCCTCTACGCTGACCAGACAACTGGAGGCTAAAAGGACTTAATCAAGACTTAAGTCTTTTTAGCCTTTCTTTTTTGTAGGTAAGTAATTTTAGCATCCCCTTTAACAATTCTTAGGAGGTAATGGAAATGGTAGAGTTAATAAAAAAAGAATTTAAGACAGAGGACTGGCTGGCTGTTTGGTTAGGGTTTCTCGTCATCGTGTTTGTTCTCGTCGGAGTAAGGCCACAGATGCCGACCTTTAAATGGGCAACAGCGAGAGAATTTAGCACTACGGTCGCGGAATCAAAGCTTAAGCTCGAAAAGTTTATTAAAGACGCCGAGACTAAGGGCGAGAAAAATCTTTCCATAGCCGGCACCGCCCTGAAGGCCGCAATCGATGCTGGCGATCGGGTAGCTATCCAAAGCGCCGCCAAGAAATTCGGAGATACTGTAAAGACGACCGAGGATCCCGGCCTCAGGAAAAAAGGGGGTGACCTCAGCAAAAAACTGAGTGAAGGGGCCGGGGCCCTCGCCAGTAAAGTCTTTTCAACGGGGAATATCCTCAAATCAGTTTATATAGGAATCGCGCTTCTTGTCCTCACTGCTTTAGGGATAGCGCAGATGGGTGGCAAAGTGGGTACCTTCATCATAGGCTTTCCGATTGTCTATGGTCTTTCATGGCTCTCTCAATTCATTGCAGGAAATGCCACAATCAATTACTTGGGTTTCGAATATGTTATCTTCGCCCTCCTCATCGGCCTCTTCATCAGCAATGTCATCGGGGTTCCTGACTGGCTGAAGGAAGCGGTTAGGACTGAATACTATATCAAAACAGGTCTGGTGATTTTAGGAGCAGGAATTCTCTTTTTTGAGATTCTCCAGGCTGGCGCCATTGGTATCGTTCAGGCCCTGTTAGTTGTTTTTGTTGTGTGGTATGCGTGCTTCTGGTTGGGAAAGAAGCTCAAAGTTGATGACGAACTCTCTGCAATGCTCGCAACGGGGGTCTCCATCTGTGGCGTCTCTGCTGCTATCGCTGCTTGCGGGGCTATCCAGGGCGACAAGAAGAAACTCTCCTACACTATCTCACTTATTCTAATTGTCGCGGTTCCCATGATGGTTTTAGAACCATGGATCGCCAGGGCATTCGGCATCCCTGATATCATCGCAGGGGCTTGGCTTGGTGGGACCCTTGATACGACAGGTTCTGTGGTGGCAGCGGGCGCTCTCATTAGTGAGATTGCCATGAAAGTTGGGACGATCGTCAAATTCTCACAAAATGTTCTGATCGGAGTGGCAGCATTTCTCCTTTCGATCTGGTGGACTTTGAAAAAGGGGACGCAAACCGGAGAGCGGCCAAGTATCAGAGTCATCTGGGAACGATTCCCGAAATTTGTCCTCGGTTTCTTGATCGCCTCTTTTGTCTTCTCTTTCCTGCTTGACCCAGGCCTTGTGAAAGAGACCAAGGGCATACTTGCTGGATTAAGGACAGTCTGGTTTGCATTGACCTTTACATCAATTGGTTTAGAGACTCGTTTCACCGAACTGTTTGGCATGGGGAGAGGCCGGCCGGCACTGGCCTTCATCGGAGCCCAAGCCTTTAATGTCATCTGGACACTCATCCTGGCGTATCTTCTCTTTGGGGGATTCATTTTCTCAACACCAGTGATTCAATAGGAAGGGAGATTGGAAATCCATGACTGGAAAAACAGAAGTAAACCTTGAGGAACTGAAAAAAGGTGGGATCGTCAAATTAAGAGAAAAAGATATGTTTTCAGTCTGGGTGAGAGCGGTCTGTGACAATATGGATGCAAAGAAATTACGGAAAGTCGCTGGTCTGGCAGAGAAATACGGCAGGGGTTATATCCTCTTCTCTACTCGACAATTTCCGATCATCCCCCATGTCCATTTTAAAGACATCGGATCGGTGAAGGAAGAATTGAAAGAGATCGACCTGGAGTTCGACCGCTGCGGGAAGCGAGTCAGGAACGCCGATGTCTGCTATGATGCGAACCTTTGTCCTTATGCCGTAATGGATCCGATCAGCTTGGGAGAGAAACTGGACCAATTCTGGAGAGAAGACAAGGGGGGCTTCAAAATTAAAACATCGATTGTCGGTTGCGAAAAACAGTGCACCTCTCCACGGGTTCTTGCAGATATAGGATTCGTCGGAACCGAGCGAGGAGGAGAAAAGGGGTTCGATGCTTTCCTGGGAGGGAAACTGGGGTTAGATCCTTTTGTGGGAGTGAGAATGGCAGAGCTTCTTTCGGAAGCGGAGTGCGTCAGATTTGTTAAGAATTATATCAAATCCGTCAGGAAAGAAGGCCGGGAAGGAGAGAGGGCTGGCGATTTGATACGAAGGCTGGGAGAAGGCGAGGTCAGGAAAGCAGTGACCTGCAATTTGAGAGAAAGATGTGTAACCGAACCTCATGCCTGCGACACCAAACAAAGAGTCAAAATGGATCGAACCACATTAAGAATTCGTGCGACAAATGGCGAGGTGACTTCGAGACAGCTGAAAAAGGTCGCAGATATTACCGAGGCCTATGGCTTGGGTTTTGTTCACTTTTCTGTTCGAGGTGCTCCGGAGATTCCGGGCGTCAAACCCGGAGACACCGGCAGGATCAGGGAAGAACTCAGAATAGCAGGCATGGAACCCCTGGAGAAGGGAGTCGATAACCTGCAGAGTTGCTTCGGAGGTTACTGTGTTAATGGAGTCTTCGATGCCCAAGCTTTGCTGGTCGAAATAGAAAAAATTGTTAAAAAGTTGGATTTGAATAGTCTCAACATAAAGATTTCGGCATCCGGATGTCCTAACTCCTGCGGAATTTCCCATCTCTCCGATATTGGGTTTACAGGGGTTATGGAACCCGGAGTGGATGAGAAGAGATGTGATGGATGTGGCATCTGTCTCAGAGCCTGTCGGACAAAGGCCATCGAGGTAAAGGATCACTTAGCAGAAATCGATATCGAGAGATGCAAGAATTGCGGCCTGTGTATAAGGGCATGTCCTTTCGATGCGATCTATGAAAAGCGAAAGGGAATCGCCATTCTGGCGGGGGGCCGGGGACCTTGCTTCATGCACGATGAGCAAACTGGGGGCACCCGTCTGGGTGAAAAGATAGTGGATTTTGTTACGGATGAAAAGGCCCTACAGATTGCGGAGGAGATTTTGAGATTTCTGAAAGAGACAAACAAGAAGGCTGCGGACCTGATTGATGAAATCGGATTAGGAAAGTTCAAAGAGGAAGTGGGAGCATTCTCTTAAGGTCATTCCTGCAAAAGCAGGAATCCACAGGTTCTTGAAATATCTGGATTCCCGTTTGCACGCCTGCGCGCTGAAGCGCTCTGGCGCGCAAGCACGGGAATGACGACACTCTTAAAATGGAGGTCTGATCGATCATGGAAGGCACGGGAGCTGACCAGCATATCGATTTGAGAGGTGTGAGTTGTCCCCTCAATTATGTAAGAACGAAGCTAAAACTCGAGGGGATGAAAGAGGGGCAAATCCTTGAGGTGTGGCTTGACGACGGAGAGTCAATCCTCAGTGTTCCTCGCACCGTAAAAGAAGAGGGACACAAAATATTGGAGATAAGACAGGTAGAGACTTATTTCAGACTTCTTGTGAGAAAAAAAGAGTGTTGATCATTATCCAATTGGGCCTGTTTAATATCCAGGGGATGGATTTGACAGGCGTGTATGATGGAAGGGATGAAAACTGCCCGGTTTGTGGTGAAGAGCCGACGATCCAGGAGTTGATCTATTAAGAAATGTTCTGCAGACTGAAATCCACGCCCCCCTTTTTCCTCTCATCAGCTCCCCCCACCCTTGCCCCCCCTTTATAGACCGGAAGGAAGGGCGGGGGGCTGCTATTCCCGTTAGAGTTCCTTAAAGGTGATCGTATATCCTAAATTGAATCCAAATAAATCATCCAGTGCCTTTCCATCCGCCTCTGCATAAGGATACATAAAATAATTCAGGTTTCCATCTCTCTGGGGAGGGTTGAGGATGAGGTTTCTGCCCATCCCATAGGCGATCCTATTTTCATCCACGGCGCCAAAATAGTATTCCCTGTAATCCCTCTCCTCTCCTAAATTTAATTTCTTCTCAAGCATGATTTTTCTAACATCCGATGGATCAACGGGCACCCAGCCATATCCCGGGAGGTAGAACTCTGCCCAGCAATGTTGGGCCTTCGTCATATCTCCCTCTTTTCCCTTTGGAATACGGATTCCAAAAATTTCTCGTGCAGGGACACCTACGCTTCTTGCCAGGGCAACATAGACAGAGTGGATGTCCCCACATTTACCACCCAAACTTTCAAGGAGCCTTTCCACATCCCCAATGCCACAGCCCTTTATCTGGGGGTCACGATACATATTATCCACGATCCAATCATAAATAGCTCTTGCTTTAGCAAGGGTTGTCTTTTTACCTTTGGTGATATTTTCTGCTATTTCTTTAACCTTTCCACCAATTGGACTGAGGCTCGTTGCCATAAGGTATCTTTCAAACTCTTTCTTATTCACGAACGTTTCATCCTTAGGGAAGTCCCTCTTTACAACCTCCCTCCTTTTTACCTTAAAAATATAGGTGAGGCTCCTATCCCTGACAGGGTTTTTCCATTCTGCATAGAGAATTGAATTTCCGAATTCCTTTTCTTTGTAAACGCCATGGGACGAAAAATTTCCATCAATCCTAACATCCTCCACTGTTTGGTTTTCGTCAGATACTGGGTATGGTATCCAGAGCCTCACATCTTTAGAATCTTCAGGGGCTCTGAGATTAATCTTGAGGGTCACCTCCGTGCGCCTCTCTTGAGCATTAGAAACATTGAAAATAAAAAGAAGAACTGATAAAGCTACGATAAACAGTTTTATCCTTACTTTTGCCATAAACTTATCCTCCTTTCATGGTCGGATCACCCGGTCGGCTTCTACAAGAGATTGGATAATCTCATACATATTGGAGACAGTTCCCACTTTTAGCTTATCCTTTACCTTATAAAAGTCGAGGCAGGTACCGCAGGAAAAGATCTCCACGCCTTTTTCCGAAAGGGCGATGAGTGAATCCAAGGTTTCGGAGCCTTCCGCAGCCAATAGGACTCCGCTGTTGAGCAGGATCAGACGATCAGGTTTTCTCTCTAAATCCAAAAAGGTCTTTAGAAAGTTCTTCATCAGGAATCTTCCCAATGCCTCATCCCCAACTCCGAGAAGGTGAGAGTTAATGTAGACGACCATTTTTTCTTTCTTTTCGGGCAATTTTGCCTCTTCCCTTATCTTCCCTTTTTGGATCAGGATGTAGAGATCTCCCTCTCTACCTTCCACCTCCACCGAACATCCCTGGCTTAAGGCAAATCGTTTTACATTCTCACAGGAGGAAGGATTGTCCACAATGAGTATAAATTCGTCCTCCTTCAGTTCTTCTAACGCCTGCTTTGTTGTAATGACGGGTTGAGGACAGGTCATCCCCCGGCAATCGATCTCTTTCATTTTTATCTTCACCTCCATTCACAATTTTTATTCCTATCTTCTCATTATGGTTTCAGACAATGATCCGTTTTGGGATTAGAAATTTTAATGAATGATGGGATGCCGGGCGATTTTGTTTACTGCAGGGATGGTAGAGGATTCAAAATGGTCTCACAGAGAGATGAGAGCCAATTACCCAACCAGCCCAATCTTTTTCGCCGTGCCCCCCTAACTGTGTCAGCCCAAACCTATGGGCACACTGAGACCTGCTTCATGAGCGATACCGAAAGATCCAACGTTGCTTCATTAGCTCTCACCTCCTTCCGTTATGGATAAAAATTAGATTAAAAGAGAAATCCCTATATGTCAAATCGGAAATTTCAATAAATATAACCTTAAGTATCGAGATTCCTTATGAAGCGTTTAGAGTTTTTATACTTGAGAATAAGTAATAAAATTTGCAGTCCTTTTGGTTTAATCTTAAGATAATTTTAATAAAGGGCTTTCCTTGAGATCCCGATGAAAGAACTTTTCCATGTCCAATGGCATATTACCAATCTTTGCAATCTCCGCTGCAAGCATTGCTACCAAGACGATTTCTCAATGCAAAACGATCTGGATTGGTCAGGACTTAAGAAGGTATCTGATAATCTCCTCACTACAATAAAGGAATGGGATAAAACAGCCTGCATCCACCTCACTGGTGGAGAGCCCCTGTTAAAGTCAGAATTATTTTCCCTTCTAAATGATCTGGATCAAAATCCCACGGTCGAAGAGTTGGGGATCATAACCAATGGCCTTCTTATTGATCAAGAGGTGATGGAGAGGCTCTCTGACAATTCTAAATTAAGAAAAATAAAGGTTTCCTTGGATGGAGCAAATGCTGCAATCAATGATGGCATTCGCTCGAAAGGGACTTTTGATAAAGTCATGCGAAATCTCTCTTTGATAATAAAAGAGGATCAATTTGAAACTATCTTGATGTTTACTGTCATGAAAAGAAACTTTAGAAGTCTCTCTTCCCTAATCAAACTTTGCCGGGGTTTGGGTGTCCATGGATTGATCATCGAACGTTTCATTCCATTGGGTAGAGGTAGAAAGAGCATGGATGAAGTGCTGAGTAAGGAAGAATGGAAGGAGTTGGTAGAGACGCTTTTAGGTTTTTTCCCAAACGAGGGAGAAGAACATTCTTTTCTCCCTTATCAAGCATTCCAAGTCAATTTCAATAGTAAGGAGCCTGAATTATTAGGCGCTCCCTGTGTTATTGGTGTAGATGGTCTTTGCATTATGCCGAATGGAGACGTTTTCCCCTGCCGGAGATTTCCCATCCCGATTGGAAATCTTTTAGAGACTCCCTTGAAGCAGATTTGGGATGAATCAGAAATATTGAAGAAGATAAGGAGAAAGGAAAACCTGAAAGGAGAATGTGGAAGGTGTGATATCAAGGACTGCCGCGGCTGCCGTAGCTTAGCCCTTTCCTTAACAGGCGACTCCCTCGCCGAGGATCCCTGCTGCCCGTATGATTTCCATTCACTTTTGTCAATTGGGGACAGATTTGAGGTTTGAAATCTGTCCCCATGGGTTCTGATCAATCCAATTGTCTTTAAAGAGTTAAAGGAGGTCAGAAAGAGAAGAGGGTTCCATTTAGGAGGGGGTTCCCTTCAGGCCGATGGATTCGGCGACTTCCTGCATCCCCTTGATCGTATCGTCGATCAGTTCGTCCAGCCCAACCTGGAGCATCTCCGCACCTTTCTCAATGATCGACCGGTCCACGCCAGCGGCAAATCTCTTATCCTTCCACTTGTTCTTCACCGATTTGACCTGAACATCGAGGACACTCTTTGAAGGGCGGATCAATGCCGTGGTGACGACAAGCCCGGTCAGCTCATCGATGGTGTAAAGATATTTTTCCAGATTGGTTTCCGGCATTACCTCGGAGCAGATGCCCCACCCATGAGAGACCGCGGCCCGGATATATTCTTCCGGCCATCCCAGTTCATTGAGGATCTCTCCTGTCTTGGTGCAATGCTGGTCAGGAAACTTTTCATAGTCGAGATCGTGAATCAAACCGATGATCCCCCACTTTCCCTCGTCTTCGCCCCGCTTTCGCGCAATATAGCGCATGACCCCTTCAACCGCATAGGCATGTTTGCGAAGGCCATCGCTCTCGTTATATTGACGAAGAAGTTCTAAGGCTTCCCGCCGCGTCGGTATCTTGTCTCCCATTTTTTATTCCTCCTCTATATTATCTTTCTTTATCATTTCATTTCCATACCGGTCAAGTGGTAATAAAAAATTGACAGGGCCTCTCTGTTGGGTTATTCGATTTAAAAGTCCATAAAATTGGAGGAGAACCAATGCCAAAGATTGCCGAGGGGGTCTATTTCATTCCAGGACAGGACGAAATGATGCCGGATTCCCATACCTGTGTAATTGGAAACCCATCTTCAAAGGACCTTTCCATCATCGATCCGGGCCTGGTCGGAAAGGGGAATTATAAAATTGATTCGATCAGGAAACTGGGGATCGAACTGGAGGATATCAAAAGGGTG
>JASEIE010000563.1 GCA_030024065.1 Thermodesulfobacteriota bacterium | reverse complement strand
CCCCTGGTCTCTCTGGCTGGTTGGTGTTATTCTGATTGGAGGAGTTGGAAGCATTCACGGCACTATTTATGGCGCCCTATTTATGACTCTCATTCCAGAAGCACTGAAGGCTTTAATTCTATTTTTAACCGGAAGCGAATTCGTTTTAAATCTTATGCCCTTCCTGCCACTTTTATTAGAAAAATTCCTTTATGTAAAAGAGGCGGCCTTTGGCCTGGCTATTGCTCTGTTTCTGATTTTTGAACCGAATGGGTTATCGTATCGCTGGTGGCAGATAAAGAATTACTTTAACTTGTGGCCGTTTTCATATTAAACACTCCCACCCTTCCCCCCCCTGCCTACCGCCTGCCTGCCGGCAGGCAGGGCAGGCAGGCATCAAGGGGGAGGGAATAAAGGGGAGGGGAAATTTGGTGGTGAAGGAGGTGGTGCTCCGTCATTGGATGGTGGGAAGAAGATTGAGGAAGTAATCATTTTATTGTTTTATTGAACTTTCACAGGAG
>JASEIE010000562.1 GCA_030024065.1 Thermodesulfobacteriota bacterium | reverse complement strand
CGATAAACATTTTTATAACCAAGCGTTACAGCCAACCTGGCCGCTGAGTCGCTGCGAACTCAAGCTAAACCAGCTCAGTAAAATACGATTGGCCGGTCTTTATCGGGCCCCAGCAGGGTTTTCAATTCGCCTGCTTTACGCCACCTTGCCCACCAGGTAGGTTCAATGGGAAAATTAAGGGCGCCCTTGATATGTCCTGCCCGGTATTCCCAATCCTGGCGTGTGTCCACGAGCAAAGGGTTTTTTAACCCTTTCTTAATGGACAGTCCCCACAATTCTTCAGTGGTAATAACTTTATATCCTGCTTTTTGGGCATCGATTAGCACATCCTCCCAGGTAATTACTTTTGGATTTAAATTGGGCCGGGTGAGGCCAAGGTAACCGAGAGCAATGCCGATAGAAATTAAAGCCAATATCACTCTCTTCAGATTTCTCATGGTTTACTATCCTCCTGCTGCTATCGGAAACCCTCTTGCACGCCATTCCTGAACTCCATCTTC
>JASEIE010000561.1 GCA_030024065.1 Thermodesulfobacteriota bacterium | reverse complement strand
TTCAAAGATTATATAAAATTTTTCTTTCAGGCTGTGGAATTGACCAGCATCTATTGGAAGATGGTTTTTGAGCTTTATGATCCTCCAGGAAATGTTCTCCAGATCTCAGGTCCCATGAGGAAGCGTTTCAAGAGGGTAGTCCAGAATGCGGATCTCTCCTCTCCTCTTCAGAAAAACATCCTAAAAGATGCTAAGGAAGCCCTTCAAACAGGGATACCACGTAAGTTTAATCTCCTTTTAAGAAAGAGAAGACTGGCAGTCAAGAAAGAGAAGATTCTTTCGATTGATCCAAAAGATGTAGGCAAATTTTCTTAAAAAATGAGTGGAGGAGTTGGGGGCAGGCTTAAGAAATTGAAATTCGGTGTCATCCATAAAAAAGTTGGCCCTGTCCAAATAGGATAGCGCATGGGGCATAGAGTAAAACATACAATTGTGGTTAGACCAATACTCTCCAAACGAGAGACTAAAAAAATATGATTTTAATTCGAGGCTAATTTGTCAC
>JASEIE010000560.1 GCA_030024065.1 Thermodesulfobacteriota bacterium | reverse complement strand
ATGAACTCAATGCTTCCATCAGTTACCTCGCCATCCTCGTGCTTTAACAAGCCAGAGATGGATTTTAAGGTGGTTGATTTGCCAGCACCGTTGGCTCCAAGAAGGGCAACGATACCTCCATGGGGAACATCGATGGAGACTCCTTTCAACACCAGGATGACTTCGTGATACATGACCTCGATGTTGTTAATCTTCAAAATATTACCAGAGGCATTTAAAGTTTCTGGATTCAACGGTTTCCTCCTTACCAGCCAAGCCAAGCCGCCCATTTGTCAGGGAATTTGGCTCGCATATCAATATTGGCCACAGTTGCAGGTTTTCCCTTGATGATTCTACCTACCTTAACAATTGAACTGTAACGGTGGTCAGTAGGAGTGAGGGTCACCAGTTGGCCGCCAAATTCTTTCAACCCATCCCAATCTTTGAACGTTTCATAGGTTTCCTTAATCCCAGGACCGTTGAGTTTTCCCGCCTTATCTGCCCTTTTCAATACCTCTACTGCC
>JASEIE010000055.1 GCA_030024065.1 Thermodesulfobacteriota bacterium | reverse complement strand
GTTTAATCTTTTTTTGAAATCTGTGTAATCAGAGGTCTCTGCTAAGGATTTGAAGGGTTTTTCAGAGACCTCGATAAAATTCATCGACAGTCTTCCTGGGTCTGGTAGAATTAAAGAAATTATAAAAAGTGATAGGAGTCGCTGGTCTTTTTCAGTCATTGATCATTCTGGGGTTGACTTTTCAGAAAGGTTCTATAATAATTCTACCTCAGGGCGCTTAGTTCAGGGGGAGAACGCCTGCTTCACACGCAGGAAGTCACTGGTTCAAATCCAGTAGCGCCCACCATTCTGGAAAGTGGAGAGTAGAAGGTAGAAAGTGGTTTTTGAATAACCACCTGCCACATTCCACTTTCTGCTTTCGAAAGCGGAGCGAGTATGTCTGGACATTCAAAGTGGAGTACGATTAAGAGGAAGAAGGGCGCAGCAGACGCCAAACGGGGGAAGGCTTTCACAAAGATCATTAAGGAGATCATGGTGGCCGCCCGTTTTGGGGGAGGGGATATCAATTCCAACTCAAGGCTTCGAGCCGCTGTCACCGCTGCCAAAGCGGAGAACATGCCCAAAGATAATATTGAAAGGGCAATCAAGAAGGGCACTGGAGAACTGGAAGGGGTCAACTACGAAGAGTTAATTTATGAAGGCTATGGGCCAGGCGGTGTGGCGATGATGCTGGAGGTGATGACGGACAACAAAAACCGCACTGTGGCTGATGTGCGGCATATCTTCTCCAAGCAAAACGGAAACCTCGGGGAAGCCGGTTGTGTCTCCTGGATGTTTGAGAAGAAAGGATTGATCGTCATTGATAAGAGCGGAGCCGATGAAGACCGTTTGATCGAAGTGGCTCTGGATGCAGGCGCGCTGGATGTGAAGGATACAGATAAAGATTTTGAATTGACGGTCCCTCCTTCCAGGTTTGAAGAGGTGAAGAAGGCAGTGGAAGACGTCGGCTTCAAATACAACTATGCGGAAGTGACGATGGTTCCTCAGACCACCATCCGTCTGACCGGAAAAGAAGCGGAGCAGATGCTGAAATTGATGGAAGGGCTGGAGGATTCGGAAGATGTCCAGAAGGTTTATGCCAATTTCGATATCAGCGACGAGGAGATGGAACAGCTCAGTGCATAACCCATCTTTTTCGATGAAGAAGCCGCCTTCACATAAAGTCAAAACTTTAGTGGGTGGCTTTTTTATTGTTAACCCCTCCTATCCCCCCTTTGGCAAAGTGGGGTCGGGGGGATTTGGAATGGATTTTTTATGAAGGCAATTGGGATTGATCCCGGTCTGGCCATGACTGGCTTTGGAGTTGTGGAAACTCTTTCCCGGGGCGGGAAGGCGTGCGATTGGGGAGCCATTCGAACGGAATCCGATTGCCCCATTCCCCTCCGTCTTAAAATCATCTATGATGGAATCAAGAAACTGCTTGAGAAATGGAAGCCAGGCCTTCTTGTGGTAGAAGAGGTCTTTGTGCTGAAACAATTTCCGAAGGCAGCCATTCAGTTAGGAGAGGTCCGGGGAGTGATCTACCTGGCTGCCCAGGAAATGGGTATCCCTATCGTTGAGATAAGGCCCACAGAGGTGAAGAGTGCGTTGACCGGAAGCGGCCGGGCCGAGAAAGAACAGGTTCAGAAGGCGATTCGACAGATTCTCAGGATCGAGAAGTCAATCGGATCAAGCCATGCCGGCGATGCCCTCGCCCTGGCCCTGACCGGTCTGTCCCGGAATGAAAACTTTCATTGGTGATAGTGATGGTGATGAGTGATAGTTATTTTTCACTAACACCAACACTGTTCACTATCACGAATTAGGGAAAAAGATGATTCGCTATATCGAAGGAAAATTACTCAAGAAGGAAGAGGACAGGGTAGTCGTTCTGACCAATGGGGTGGGTTACGAGATCCTTCTTCCCGCCATTGTCCGAAAGACTTTCAGTCCCAAGAAGGCGGGCGAAGAGGGAGAGATCGTCAAACTCTACATCCATTACCATCAGACGGAGAGACAGCCCAAACCCACGCTCATCGGGTTCAACTACGAACCGGAGAAGGAGTTCTTTGAGAAGTTCATCACGGTGGAGGATATTGGTCCGCTCACGGCCGCGAAAGCCCTTGTCCTGCCCATCCCCAGGATTGCGAAGGCCATTGAAGAGAGGGATTCAAAGACACTCGAGAGCCTGAAGGGGGTCGGGAAGAGGACTGCGGATAAGATCATCGCCACCCTTCAGGGAAAGGTAGGCAAATTCGCCCTGATGAGAGAGGATCAGATTCCTGTTGAAGTGGAGGTCGTGGACTTTAAGAGACAGGTGGAGGAGGTTCTGGTGAGAGACCTCGGCCACAAAACGGGCGAGGCACAGAAGCTGGTCGGCGAGGCCATGCTGAGGAATCCGAATATCTCCACGGCCGAGGAACTCTTTGAAGAGGTCTACCGGGGTCAGAAGGGGGCCTCATCTTAAAGGAGCAGGAAGATGAAGATGACTGAAGAGGAGAAAGGGCTGGGTCAGGAGAGACCGGAAATCGAGGATTACCTCGATCTGAGGCCCAAAAAGCTTTCGGAATATATCGGCCAGGGACAGGTTGTGGAGACCCTGGAAATTGCGATCCAGGCAGCGAAAAAGAGAAAAGAACCTCTGGATCATGTCCTCTTCCATTCCCCTCCGGGATTGGGGAAGACGACCCTTGCCCATATCATCGCCACAGAAATGGGAGTTCGGATTGTCACCTCCTCTGGACCTGCGATTGAGAAAGGAGGGGACCTCATCAGCATCCTCACCCATCTGGAAAAGGGGGATGTCCTCTTTATCGATGAGATCCACCGTCTGCCCAAGGTGGTGGAGGAGTTTCTCTATCCGGCCATGGAGGATTTCTGCATTGATTTCATCTTTGATAAAGGCGTCCATGCGCGAAGCCACCGGTATCGCTTGGAGCGCTTTACACTTGTCGGCGCAACCACACGGGCAGGCCTTCTCTCTGCCCCCCTCCGGGAACGGTTCGGGATATTGAGAAATCTCGATTTCTATACCGGAGAAGAACTGTGCCAGGTGGTTAGGCGTTCCGCCGCCCTCCTGGGCGTGCCCATCGATGGCGAAGGGACAGAGGAGATTGCCAAACGATCCCGAGGCACGCCAAGAATCTCGAATCGCCTTCTCAAGAGGGTCAGGGATTTCGCTGAAGTCCGTGGAGAAGGTAAGATCACCAAAGGGATCACAGATGAGGCGCTGCGTCTGGAAGGGGTGGATGAAATGGGTCTGACGGGCCTCGACCGGAGGTATTTAGAGACCATCATCCGGTATTATAAAGGAGGGCCGGTAGGTCTGGAGGCAATCGCCGCAACCCTTCAGGAGGAGGCAGATACGCTGGTGGATATGATCGAGCCTTTTCTGCTTAAGATCGGTTTTGTAGCGAGGATGCAGAACGGAAGGAAAGCCACGGAACTGGCTTACCAGCATTTCGGGAATCCCTATCCTGATTCAGGGAGACAGCTCTCCCTTCCCACCCGCAAAAGACATTAATCCATCACCTTCCCTTTTCAACATTACCTCTCCGAAGTAAATCTTCAAAATAGGCAATGGTTTTTACGAGACCTTCCTCCAAGGGTATTCTTGGAGTCCAGCCCAGTTTTTCTTTCGCCAGATCAATGAGGGGCTGACGCTGTTTGGGATCATCGGAAGGGAGAGGTTTGAAGACGATCTTTGACTTTGAACCAATCATCTGGATGATTTTTTCTGCCAGTTTGAGCATGGAGATCTCATCGGGATTGCCCAGATTGACGGGGCCGGTAAAATCATCGGACGAATTCATCAGCCGGACGAAACCCTCTATCATATCCTCCGCGTAACAGAAAGAACGGGTCTGAGATCCATCCCCATAGACAGAGATGGGTTTTCCTCTGAGAGCCTGGAGGATAAAATTGGAGATGACACGACCATCATCAGGATGCATGTTCGGTCCGTAAGTATTGAAGATGCGAGCCACCTTGATTTTGATTCCATACTGGCGGTGGTAATCGAAGAAGAGGGTTTCCGCACATCGTTTTCCCTCATCATAGCAGGAACGAGGGCCAATGCAGTTGACATTCCCCCAGTAGTTCTCTGGTTGAGGATGGACAGCGGGGTCTCCGTAAACTTCGGATGTGGAGGCCTGTAAAATTTTGGCCCTGAGACGCTTGGTCAATCCCAGCATGTTAATAGAGCCGTGGACATTGACCTTTGTCGTCTGGACCGGGTCGTTCTGATAGTGAATGGGCGAGGCAGGGCAGGCCAGATTGTAAATCTCATCCACCTCCACATAGAGGGGAAAGGTGATGTCGTGGCGAAGGAGTTCGAAGTAAGGATGGTCAAGAAGATGGTTGATGTTTCGTTTGGAACCGGTATAGAAATTGTCCACGCAGAGGAGATCGTGACCTTCCTTCAAAAGGCGGTCACAGAGATGAGAGCCGAGGAAACCAGCGCCGCCGGTCACCAGAATTCGAGTCTGGTCAGATGTTTTCATCTTAGAGGATTTCTTTGTTAATCTCGATCTTAGCCCTGGATCTCAATTGGCCGAGCCAGTTCTTGAAAAATTCCTCTTGTTTCTGGTAGATCAGCCGCTTTTCAAGATTTTTCCTGACCGATTGGAATTTATTCTGGTCTGCAGATTCGAGAGCCAGTAACTTCAAAACAAAATATCCCTCCTTTATCCGAAGGACTTCTTTGGGGAGAGGGGTCTTTTCTGTCATTGAGGAGAGCAGGGCCATCCATTCCAAGGTCGGGCCTATTTTGGGGATAACGCCTCCTGCCCTGGCGAAGAAGCCTGTCTCCTCGAGAGAAAAACCTTTTTCTCTGGCGATGTCTTTGATCACTTTCCCCCCTCTCATCTGGTTGAGGAGTTCATCTGCGGTCTGACGAGCCTTCTCCTCAGCCTTCAGCCCGTTGACCTTCCGGGTCACCTCCTCTTTCACCTCTTCGAGTGGAGGGATACGTGATTCCTTCTTGTCCAGCAATTTGAGGATGTAAAAATTGGGAGGTGTGTTCACCACAGCGGAGATCTCTCCCAACTTTAACGAAAAGGCGCTGGCGTGGAAGGAGGGGTCTTTGCGGATCTCCGGAATCTCATCACCCTCCTTAAAGAGACCCGTTGTCCTGATGGGGACATCCTTCTCGCGGGCGAACTTTTCCAGATCCCGACTACGGAAAAGAGAGTAGAAGGCATCATCCGCCTTACGGGAGGCCTCTGCCTTTGCTTTCTCCTTCTTCACTGTCTGAAGGATCTGGTCCTTAACCTCCTCAAAGGGTTTCTGTTTTTCCTCGGCCACTTCCTCTATTTTGAAGATGTAGAATCCGCCTCCTCCTCTGAGCACGCCACTCAGTTCACCGGCCTTCATTGAAAAGAGAGGTTTCTCGATGGATTCATCCACATTCTCTCTCTGAAGCCACCCTAAATCTCCTCCTTTTTGTGAGGACTCCGATTCAGAATACTGTTTTGCCAGGGATCCAAAGTCCTTCGTCTTTTTAGCCTTCTCCAGGACCTCCTCGGCTCTTTTCCTCTTCTCCTCCACTTTATCGGCGGGATCCTGTGGCTCCACTTTTATCTGGATCTCCCTGACCCTGATCCGTCTGGGCGTCTTAAAGCTCTCTTTCCGCTGGTCATAATACCGTTTTATTTCGTCAGGGGAGGCCTGGGTCTTCGCTTCAAAATCGGAGGGGCGGAAAGCAAGATATTGAATCTGAATATATGCAGGAACCCTGAATTCCTCCTGGTGTTTCTGGAAATAGTCCTTGATCTCCACCTCATTCACATTGGCCTGGCCCCTGAAAGAGTGGGGGGCAATCTTGATGAAGTGGAGATTGATCCGTTCGTTTTCAAAGAGATAGGCCTCCAGAACCTCTTCCTCCGAGACCTTTCCCCCATTCATACTGATGAGGTTCACCACCTTGGAGAAGAGGAGATTCTCCCGCTGCATTCGTTCGAAGTCCTCCGGATTCATCCGGTTCAAGCGGAGGAATCGTTCATAGAGGCGTGGGTCGAATTGGCCACTGATCTGAAAGGTGGGAATGGATTCGATGGCCATTCTCAATTCTCCATCCGAGATGGACAGTCCCAACCTTTTGCCTTCCTGGAGGATGAGGGCTCGGGAGATGAGCTCCTCCAGTACATTTTCCCTGATGCGGAGCTCTTCGATCATCTTCTCGGTAAAGGTCGGGCCCATGACATCCCGATAACGCTTAACCACTCCCTGGAAGGTCTCCTGATAGTCCCTGAGGTGGATGGCTACTCCGTTTACCTTGACCGCATAATCGTATTTCTTCTCACGGACGAGGGAATATCCTCCCCAGGAGATGAACGTCACTGCGACAAGCAGAAGAAAACCCCGGATCATCCAGGAGGTGGCATGTTCTCTTAAGGCCCTCAACATAATGATTCTCCTTTCAGAATAAGAATATTAATCAATCCTTCCGAAAAAGACAAGGGGTTCTAAAAGATGTGTTACACAGAAGAAAGCATTTTCTCTTGACTTATTTTTTTCGATCAGGTAATTTTTGCAGAAATTCGTCACCCTCTCAGGTTCTTTCAACCGATGAAAAAAAGGAAAGTCATCATTTCTCCAACAACCGATTCAGCCTCTGGATCTGAAAAAGACCCAGAGCCTTTTGGATCTGGTCAAGGCCTTTTAAAACACCTCTTTCCAGAGCCGTAATCTCTTCAAATGTTTTGAAGTGTTTCGAAAGATGCTCAGCGCCCCGGACTGTATCATCTTCCTGGGACTGTCCGGAGCGATGATTCCGGGCGGGATGCGCAGGGTCATCTGCGATATGATCGAGATGAAGTTGATCGATGTCCTCGTCTCGACCCGTGCAAACATCTTCCACAACCTCTTTGAGAGTTTTGGGTATCGCCATTTCCAGAAGGAGAGTGGCCACCGGTTTGCTTTCCAGATCACCACGGATGATCCCAAATGGGGTGGCCTCTCGGGCTGCACCTTTGAGGAGGTGAAATCTTGGGGAAAGATTGAAAAGGAATCGGCCCATTGTGCCGTCTATATGGATGCGACCGTCAGAATCAATTCTCATCCAGATTCCGCAATCCCTGCCTTCGCCGAAGCGCCTGCCCGCCGCACGAGGCTTCGGCAGGCGGGGCTTCGCGCAGGCAGGCGAATTCCGAAATCCGCATTTAATAAGAGGGGGGGTTGAAAAAATGGCGGCAATGGTTATAATATTGTTATAAGTTCTCATAAAGAGAAGGAGTTTAATATCGATGAAAGATTCCGATTCGAAAATTCCAGGCCAAAAGGAACTGGAAAAAGAATTGAATGATTATCTGGGGAAGAAGTATGGTGACCGAATCCGGCTGGTCGTCCCCATGCTCTTTCCAAAACCGCAGGCAGAAGAAGTCTCCAAAGAAGAGAAGGAGTTCGGTGAGAAGAAGGGGAAGATCCAATTCGACCTGAAGCCAGAGGAGTTGGAGGCCTTTCTCAATGACTATATCATCCGGCAGGAAGAGGCAAAGGAGATCCTGGCCACCAAGATCTGCACCCACTTCAATCGGATTAAGTTCACCGAGATGACCAAAGGAAAGACTCGGTATGAAGGGGTGGGCCACATCAAGAACAATATTCTGATGGTCGGTCCCACAGGAGTGGGCAAGACCTACCTGATCAAACTGATTGCAAAGAAGATTGGCGTTCCTTTTGTCAAGGGAGATGCGACGAAATTCAGTGAGACCGGCTATGTCGGAGGAGATGTGGAGGATCTCGTTCGCGATCTCGTTTATGAGGCCAGTGGCGATATGGATATGGCTCAGTATGGAATCATCTATGTGGATGAGATTGACAAGATTGCCTCATCCAACAATATCATCGGTCCGGATGTGTCAAGAACAGGAGTCCAGCGGGCCCTCTTAAAACCGATGGAAGAGACAGAGGTGGACCTCAAGGTCCCCCATGATCCCATCTCTCAATTGGAAGCCTTCGAACATTACCGGAAGACCGGAAAGAGGGAGAAACGGATGATCAATACGAAGCACATCCTTTTCATCATGAGCGGAGCCTTCAATGGTCTGGAGGAGATCGTCAAGAAGCGGCTGAACCGGGAGGGGATCGGTTTCGGGGCGGAGATCCGTTCGAAGGATGAAAGGGCGGAGTATCTCAGACAGGTGAAGGCCGAGGATCTCATTGCCTATGGATTTGAATCGGAATTTATTGGAAGACTTCCGATTACCACCATTTTTGAGAAACTGGGAATCCAAGATCTCTATGCGATTCTTAAGAATCCCAATAACCCCATCATCCTGGGGAAGAAGAAGGATTTTAAATCTTACGGAATCGATATCCAGTTCGAAGAGGAGGCCCTCTACGAATTAGCCGTGAAGGCCTACGAGGAGAAGATAGGAGCGAGGGGGCTCGTCAGCGCCGTGGAGAAGGTGCTCCTCAAATTCGAAAAACGGCTTCCCTCCACAAATATTCGCAAATTCGTCGTCACCCGCGAAGTCGTCGAAAATCCGGGTCGGGAACTGGAACGATTGATCCAAAACCCCACGCATCCTGAGAGTCTTGCCAGATTTGAAAAGCTTCTTTCCTGCGAGAAGAAGGAATTGAAGGAATCCATCCTGAGCAGGGAGGGGGAGTTTCGCAGACGCTATGGGGTTGTCTTTCCGGAAAGCCGAATCGATCTCATCGTCCGTCGAATGATTGAGAAGGGATATGATGTCAACACCGTCTTTGAAGAGGTGGTGGAGGTCCAGCGGCAGGTGGAGGAATTTGAAAGAGATTTTCAGCGAAGAAATGGGATTCAGCTTGAATTTGACGGGGAAGCTATCGATCGGATTACAGAGATGGCCCTGGAAGAGGATGTGAAGGGAGAGACGGTCTGTTCCCGTCTGTTAAAGGACTATGAGCATGGAATGAAGCTGATCCGGGACAGAATGGGGCGAAAGGGATTTCTGATTACGAAAGAGGCAATCGATGATCCGGAGGGCTATCTCAATCGGGTCATTCAGGAGGTCTATAGCCGGCATTTGGATTTAGGAACTGAGGAGAACGTTTAATGGCCGTTAGAGATTATTATGAGACTTTAGGCATGGGCAAGAACGCCAGTGACGAAGAGATCAAACGGGCTTACCGGAAACTGGCGATGAAATACCATCCGGACCGGAATCCGAACAAGAAGGAAGGGGAGGAACGCTTCAAGGAGATCAACGAAGCCTATGCCGTTCTGAGCGATAAGGAGAAACGAAAGCAATACGATACCTTTGGCGCGGAGGGATTCCGTCAGCGATTCACCCAGGAGGACATTTTCAGGGGATTCGACTTTGATGAGATTCTTTCAGGCCTCTTCGGCGGAAGAGGACGACGTGATTTCAAATTTAGAAGGAAGGGTGGTTTTGATTTCGGAGACATTTTCGGCGGCCAGTATGGATATCAGGATATGGGTCGAATGCCCCAGAAGGGAGAAGACATCCTCTACGAAATGACCATCTCTCTTGAAGAGTCGGCGTTTGGCGGAGAGAAACGAATCTCCTATCAGAAGGACGGCAAGGCGGAAGAGGTCTCCGTAAAAATTCCCAAGGGTATCCCTTCCGGGAAGAAGCTCAGGCTTGCCGGCAAGGGGATGCAGGGGAGAAATGGCGGTCCTGCCGGAGACCTGTACTTCAATATCCATGTCAGGGAGCATCCCATCTTCATCCGGGATGGTGACGACCTGGTCGTTGAGAAGGAGATCCATTTCTCGGAGGCGGCATTAGGGACGACGGTCGAGGTGCCTACTCTTGAAGGAACGAAGAAGGTCAAAATCCCTCCAGGAACGCAGAGCCATACGAAGATGCGGCTGAGGGGTCTCGGCATTCCCCATTTTCAAAAAGAGGGAAGGGGGGATGAATATGTAAAAATAATTGTTATAATCCCCCAAAAAGTATCAGAGAAAACAAAGGGGTTGATTCAGGAACTTGCCAAGGAAGGCCTCTAACTTCTCAATTTGCAATTTCCAATTCTCATTTCCTATTTCCCATTTCTTAATTCTTCTGTTTGTCTTCGTTGACTTTTCCAGTATTCTATTATAAATAAAGCCGAAAGAAGTCGTTCTTTCATCGGAGGAAGAGGTCATGGCGGATAAAATCTATGAAGAGGTACCTGTTGAGAAACTGAGATGGCGATGCGACCTTGATTCGTTGCCCTTTGAGACCACACAGTCCATCGAGCCCTGCGATGAGATCATCGGCCAGGAGAGGGCGCTGGAGGCGATTCGGGTGGGGCTCGACATCAACTACATCGGGTATAACATCTTTGTGACCGGTCTGGCGGGGACAGGCCGGTTCACCACAATCAAATGCGTTCTAGAAGACCTTGATGCGAAGGGAAAGATTCCAAACGATATCTGTTATGTCAATAATTTCAAGAACCCGGATATGCCCCATATGCTCATCCTTCCTTCAGGACAGGGGAATGCCTTAAAGAAAGAGATGGAAAGCCTGATCGAAACACTGAAGAAGAAGGTTCCCCTCATCTTTGAGAACGAGGACTACCTCAACAAGAAGAAAGAGCTAGTCGAAAAGTTTCGGAATAAGCAGGCCGAGCAGTTCCGGGAGTTTGAGAAGAAGGTGAATAAAGAGGGTTTCGCTCTCGTTCAGATACAGATGGGCCCCTACTCCCGTCCGGGTATTTTCCCAATGGTTGAGGGAAATCCCGTCAACATTGAGCAGTTAGAAACGATGGTGGAGGAGGATAAGTTTTCCAGGGAGGAGTTCGAGAGGATTAAGGGGAAGCAGGTCGAACTGGTTAACGAATTGGAGAATATCTTCAAGGAGACTCGAAGGTCGGAGAAGGAGATCAAAGAGGAACTATCCGCCCTGGATACAGTAATGATCTCTCCGGTCATCAAAGACTCCATCTCAGACATCAAGGAGAGGTCAAATTTCGAAAAGGTCGATCAGTACCTAAATGAGGTCCAGGAAGATATCCTGGCCAACCTCCATCGTTTCAAAGAAAAAGAGGAACCCTCACCTTCTATTCTTCCGGGATTGGCCTTGCCCCAGCCGGCGGACTTATTCGCCGAATACCAGGTCAATGTCCTGGTAGACAATTCAGAGGCTAAAGGGGCGCCCACCATCGTTGAGATGACGCCCAATTATCGAAACCTTTTCGGGACCATCGAAAGGGTGGTCGAGAGATCCGGAATCTGGAGAACCGACTTTACTCATATCAAGGCGGGATCCTTTCTAAAGGCTAACGGTGGCTATCTCATCTTCAATGTCCTGGAAGCCCTTGTAGAACCGGGGGTCTGGCCCGCTTTGAAACGGACATTGAAGAATCAGGTGATGGAGGTTCAGACCTACGATCCCTTATACTTCTTCTCCTCTTCAGCCCTCAAGCCAGAGCCCATCGAGTGCAATACAAAGGTCATCATGATTGGCGATGTACAGATCTATTCCCTCCTCTACAATCTGGATGATGATTTCAAAAAGATTTTTAAGATCAAGGCAGACTTCGATTCGGTGATGGATAAGGATGAGAAGAAGATCCTCCAGTACGCCTCTTTCATCCGGAAGATCTGCGATGAGGAGAAGTTAAAACCCTTCGACAAAACAGGGATGGCCGCCGTATTGGAGTATGGGGTAGAGATCGCTGGAAGGCAGAAGAAACTTTCGACCCGTTTCCATCTCATCGCCGATATATTGAGGGAAGCCAGTTATTGGGCTTCGAAGGATGGAAGTGATGTGGTGGCGGAGAGACATGTTGATATGGCCATCCAAAAGAAGAGACACAGGGTGAACCTGATCGAGGACAAATTGCAGGAGATGATTGAAGATGGAACCATCATGATTGACTCGGATGGAATGGTCGTGGGCCAGGTCAATGGCCTTTCCGTCTATAATCTGGGAGATTATGCCTTCGGCAAACCTTCCCGGATTACGGTCAAGACCTCTTTAGGGAAAGCTGGAATTATCAACATCGAAAGAGAGGCGGAGATGAGCGGCCCCATCCATAATAAAGGGGTCTACATCCTTTCGGGATATCTCCGGAGCCAATTTGCCCAGGATAAACCCATCACGATGAGCGCCAGCATCTGTTTTGAACAGTCCTACAGCGGAGTGGAAGGGGATAGCGCCTCCTCTCCGGAGCTCTATGCCCTTCTCTCAAGCCTTTCAGATCTTCCGATCCGACAGGACATCGCTGTGACAGGATCGGTCAACCAGAAGGGAGAAATCCAGCCCATTGGTGGCGTGAATGAGAAGATCGAGGGTTTCTTCGATGTCTGCAAGGCAAAGGGATTGACAGGAAAACAGGGCGTGATGATCCCTCATATCAATATGGGTGATCTGATGTTAAGGAAGGATGTGATCCAGGCGGTTAAAGAGGGTAAATTCCATATCTACCCGGTGAAGACCATTGAGCAGGGGATTGAAATCCTGACGGGCACAGAACCAGGTGAAAGATTGGAGGATGGGAGCTTTAAGGAAGGGACGGTCAATTACTTAGTCGACAAGAAACTCCGAGAATTGAGTATGAGAATCAAAGAGTTTGAGGGGGGCGGAGAAGAAGGGGCCAAAGAAGGGAAGAAGAAAAAAAGAAAATCCTCCTGCGATGGATAGAATCATTCTCAACCAGAAGATCGAAGTGGGTAAAAAAGTCGCCATCGAAGGGTCTCCTCTGGAGGCCCTTCAATTTCAAGGGGGTCGTGCAGGAAGCATCATCACCCTGACCGACTCTGAAGGGAATGACTTCAGAGGTAGGGTTGTTCACCTTTCAGAAGAAAAGGCATTCATCCTCGCTTTTGACGTTTTTCAGTCGCCCACGGAATCATCTTTAGAGATCTATCTTCTACAGGCCCTTCCCGAAAAGGAACGGATGGAGTTAATCATTCAGAAGGCGACGGAGCTGGGTGTTTCTACCATCATTCCCTTTAAATCGCAGAGGTCCATTGCTCTGGAGGAGAGGGAGGCAAAACAGAAGAAATCCCACCGATGGCAGGAGATCGCCATCAAAGCCGTTCAGCAGTCGAGAAGGGCGAAAGTGCCGAAGGTGGAGCCTTATCGTTCGTTCAAGGAAGCATTAGAGCTTTGCGAGGAAGAGGGATTGAGAATCCTTCTTTGGGAGAAGGAAGGAAAAAACCTCAAAGAAGTCCTAAAAAGATTTCCCGCATTATATCCCCCCTTTGAAAAAGGGGGGGAGCCTGCCTGCCGGACAGGCAGGGGGGGATTTAAGACTAATCGCCCTGGAAGGGTCTATGTCATGGTCGGACCCGAAGGAGGTTTTACTGAAGGAGAAGTGAGACTCGCAAAGGATAAAGGATTTATTCCAATAAAACTGGGCCAGCGGATTTTAAGAACCGAAACCGCCGCCATCACCCTGGTAGGAATTCTCCAGTATGAATTGGGTGACCTGGGTTAAATAGGGACAACCCCCGTTGAAAATTATACCATCGCGTCGATGGCCTTTTCCACGATTTTTCCTTTTAAGGATACTTCCCTGTAGATGGATTCCACAGCAGGTCCGTCCAGGCGTTCGAAATCTTTTTCTACAGGGGTGATCAGGACGCCTCCCATATCGATTACCCCCGGGCTGACCACAACCCGTTCATCTCCTTCGCTGAAAAAGGCGTCGGGACGGTGTTTTCGGCGCGGAAAGATCACGAGACGCAAATTCCTTTCTTCGTAGAAGCCGGCGATATTGATCATGGGCTCCTCGTCAATGAGAGACAACTTTTTCAAGGCGTCCAAAAAACTCTTGAAAGCACTCTCCACGGCCATCGGATCGTCTCCCTCCAGGAGGATAACCTCCCGTCCCAGATCTCTTGCACGACAGAAAAGAACACCGTCAATCTCTGTCATCAGAGCGAGTCTTTTCTCCTCCCGGATCTGTTTCTCGATTGGCATCCATCCTGATGGGGCTGCCTGGAAATGGAGGTGATCCGGTGCCGAGGCGCCGCATTTTGGTCCATTGTAGAGGACCGTCCAGCCGGAACCAAAATCAGCCATCAACTGGAGAAAGATATCGATATGCTCGGTGATGATCTGAAGGCGATGGCCTAAATGGGAGACAGTAAAGTGAGAAGGGAAGACAGGCATGGGATTGCAGAGAATCAGGTATTTCCTTCGGTAAAGAATCCCTTTCTGAGCTTCAGGGAGATAATCCGGACAGAGGAAACATGGCCGATCGGTTCCTTTTTTTTCGCTTAAAACGGCGAGGCTGCTCCTGATCCTCCCTGGATTGTGCTGGAGCCGGACGGAAAATCCCCTACAGGGGACCTCCCGCTCCCTGACGCCATCAAGCAATCCGTAGCCTTCCTGAAGCTCCGACCACGCTTTCTTCTGCTCTGATAGGAGATCAAGACAAAGTCCGGGAAGACTCTTCAAACTTTTCCCCCCTTCGAAGGTGGTGTATGTCTTCTGGGCGAGAATGGATGCGAGATCACCCTTCTGCCAGGATCGGATGATGATCTTCATGACTGTTGACATACTCCTAATTGATGGATGAAATGGAATGTTGGAAAAATGGAATTTTGGAATATTGGG